>JBKBUB010000100.1:0-5928 GCA_046290925.1 Thermodesulfovibrionales bacterium
TGCTGCCTTTGCAAGTGGCGCTGTTGTGGATGCCCTCGTAAGGGCTAAGGCAGAGACAGCAGCAGGCATTAAGTATGAACCTGGCTGGATGCTGATGGCAGCCTCAACAACAAAGCTCTTTATCGATATCTTTATCAGTATCTGGGCCTTCATACTTGCCATCATCTGGTGTGCAAAGATAGAGTGTAAACCAGGAGAAAAGGTTCAGGCAGGTGAGATATGGAAGAGATTCCCGAAGTTCGTCCTTGGTTATGCCATCACCTTTATAGTCCTTCTATTGATATCAGTTTCACCAACAGCCAGTATCACCCCTGTGGAGAAAGATATAAAGGCAATAAAGAAGGAGATTACAGCAACAGAGAAACAACTGGCCACTGTAACAGACCCTGTTCAACAGGCTGCATTGAATGAGAAGATAAAGGCAAATAAGGATAAGATCAAAGGGCTCGAGGCACAGATAAAGGAACCAAAAAAGACAATAGCCGCTGCTAAAGAGGCTACGAACGGAACAAATGCCCTGAGGGTCATGTTCTTCCTGCTAACATTCTTTACAATCGGTGTGGTCTCGAACTTCAAGCAACTCTGGGAAGAGGGTATCGGAAAGCTTGCTGTAGTGTATCTCCTCTGTCTGTTCGGCTTCATACTATGGATAGGGTTGTTGATATCCTGGATATTCTTCCATGGAGTGAAGCCACCGATAATAAGTGGTTAGTTAAATATTTACACTTTTTATAGGAGGTGACACAATGCCTGAGGAGCCAAGACTGGCTGAGGAACTAAAAAAGATGGAGTTTGAACCCCTTCTTCCTGTTGAGAAGAAGCTTGTGGGATGGAGTATAGCACTGGGTATAATCCTGCTCGGTATCCTGATTTGGATAAGCTATACCTTTTTCCCCTCACCACAGTAAAACCCTCTTCTAACCCTCAAGGAGGCCATGTCTCATGGCCTCCTTCTTTTTATTGCCTTACTATCACCATTTAGGTTATTTTAATAACACAGCGATCAACTAAAACAACCGATATGGCTATAATGGATGAAGAGGAAATTGAAAGGGCTGAGCTATATAAGCTCTTTGCAACCCTATTTTCTCGAGAACCTTCTGACGAGATAATCTATCAATTCAGGGATATGTTTCAGATGAGATTTACAGAGCCACCGCAGGTGATAAGGATGGAATTTTTGAGTCTTTTTGCAGGTCATCAACTCTCTCCCCATGAGTCACTTTATAATTATCCTCCCCATGAATTGCCAAGACTCTGGGGAAAGGCTACAGAAGAGGTTGAGGCCTTTTATAAATCTGTGGGATTAATGATCGATGAAGAGATCAGCCTTATCCCTGACCATATATCGGCAGAGCTTTTCTTTATGAGTTATCTCGTAGAAAATAAATTACTCAAAGAGCAGAAGTTATTTATGGAAAAACACCTATTACAATGGATTCCCATATATTGCGATGAACTCGAAAAACATGCATCAACAACATTCTTCAGGGAAGTAGCAATGCTCCTGAAGGAATTCATCATCACAGATTACGAGGAAAACCTGAAAGATTATGCCTGAAGATAAAGAAAAACCATTATTCAGACAGTTATTGGAGGCAAGCACAATAGGCATTCATCTTGTGCTTACAACCTTTGTAGGCTTTGCCATTGGTTATTTCCTTGACAGGCTCTTTGGAACCTCACCATGGTTAACAGTGATATTTCTTATTATCGGCATCGTTGCAGGCTTCAGGGAACTATTAAGGATAGCAAGGAAACAGGATGGATCTAATAAAAGGGGTAATTAGGAAATCTGTACCATTGCTACTCATCCTATGTGCCATCTCGTTGGCAATAAACTGGGATAGGGTAGGTTTTGCAAAACTCTTTGGAAACACGAGGTATATTCCCCATAGCATCATAATAGGTGGTTTATTGGGACTCGCAAACCTGAGAGGGCTCGTATGGGGAATAGAAACCCTCCTCGGTACACAAAGGGCTAATACAAGGCTCGTTTATTTAAGCCTTATAAGACTTGGAATACTTTTTACGATAATAATAATCCTAACTGCCCTAAGATTAATAAACCTTATCGGCCTTGTCTTGGGTCTGACAACAGTTTTTTTTGTGATGATTTTTGAGGGATTGAAAAGAGCAAAAAGGGTTTAAACATTCTCCACCATCTCCCACACGCCACAGGGACAGACGCCGGCACAGAAACCGCAACCTATGCACTTGTCATCATCAACAACATACTCATAGGAGCCATCTTCATGCTCAATCCTGCTTATGGCTCCCCAGTAACAGGTTGCCTCGCACATATGGCAGTCCCGGCAGGTTGCGCAGGACATGCATCTTTCAGCCTCTTTCTCTAGGGGTAGATCGCCTTTACAGACATCATAGTATTCTGTCTTTATCCTATCGTAGGGTATCACCTGTTTTATCTCAGGCCACCTCGGTGCATGGCTCACGAGATAATGAACATATTCTGCAACTAATCTTCCATGACCTATTGCATGTGTAACAAGTCCAAGACCTGTTACATCCCCTATTGCAAAGACCTTAACATCACTGGTCTGGTAATTCTCGTTTACCTTAATCCATCCTCTTTCGGAGTGAATGGTTGGTGGAAGAAAGTCGAGATTAGGCACATCACCTATCGATATTACAACAAAGTCAGCCTCAATAAATGAACCATCCTTAAAATAAAGCCTTCCTTCATCCCTGTCATATCTATCTGTAAACCTCGGCCAGAGTATCTTAGCACCTTTGGATATGGCTATCTCCATCTCCTTTCCAAAGGCTGCAGGTTTCTGAATATCGATTGCCGTGACAGACTCGGCACCATAATTAAGGGCCTCTGAACAGACATCCATTCCAACATTTCCAGCACCAATAACTACAACCTTTTTGCCCTTGAGGTCAGGGTATCTGCCCATGTTTATATCCTTCAGAAAATCATAGGCTGTAACCGCATGCTCAGACCCTAAAAATGCAATCCTCCTCGGTTCTATGGGCACCGATAGCAATTATCACAACCTCATGCTCATTGTATATCTTATCAAAGAGTTCTCTATTAACCCTTGTATTGAGATGAAGATCTACTCCTAATTCTTTAAATCTTGATATCTCCTTCTCAAGTATCTCGTGAGGTAGCCTTTCCCTCGGTATGCATTGCTCAATCTTTCCGCCAAGTTTGTCCGATGCCTCATAGAGGTCAATGCTATGCCCCTTCAGGCTCAATTGCCAGGCAGCGCTCATCCCGGCTGGACCACCGCCTATGACAGCGATCCTGTGACCTGTTGGCTCAGCCCTTTTTGGTGCTGGCAGATCGAGGGCAAGCCTTCCCATCTCATCTATCTTAAGAGGTCTATCAAGCCTTGCCCTGGTACAACTCTGCATACAAAGATTAGGACATATCTCACCGCACACAGTCGCTGGTAAAGGACTGTACTGCAATACGAGTTCCAGAGCCTCTTGCAACCTTCCCTGTCTTATAAGGGAAGCCCTTTTATGGGATGGTATGTAAGTAGGGCAGGCATAGGCACAGGGCGGTGCATATTTCTCATTCGCCCATATCGGCTTATTCCTCCTTTCCTTACCAGTTGTAATGTAGGGAAGTAGCGTTAGTTCATGATCAAGATATTCGGCAAATATGCCTCCCTGGCCAACCTCTTTTTCCCAGTAATCCTTTTTGAATTCAGAGAGAGGTATCTTGAACCATCTCCTTGCCCTTTTTTCCTGCGGGGTATAGGCAATAAATTTCTTCCAGTCCTGCCTCGATGCTGTGAGTTCCTCATAATAGGAGACCCTGTCTATCGCCTCAAGAAAGGGCTTCATATTTGTGGTAAGCCATTGCCAGTCCTGATCAGTGAGATCGAGGAGTTTAACATCCCTTTCACTGTAACCCTGAATGGGACCACGGAAGTAGATAATCCCTCCAACCATCCCCACACAGGGTCTGTAACCAATAATATTCTTTGGATTTCTCGGATTAACGCCGCAGATAACAGCAATACCACCTGCCTTGAATTCTGCAAAGGAATCACCGACATCCCTGAAATACCATGATTGGGGTGGATCAAACCTCGGGTTATGCTTTGTCATTGTATCACATCTTGCACCACCACTTCCCTGGACATAAAGGATCCCCTGAGCAGCAGCATTCCATGCACCGTTTGTAGCATCACCGAGGACAGTTATCTTCGCACCGCAATTCAGCCAGCCAACATCGTCAGAGACACTGTTTTTCACAATAATCTCGGTACCAAACATACCCATACTCCCGAGCCTCTGTCCAACAGGACCCTCGGCAATTATCCTTACTGTCTCCCCTCTTGGCCAAATACGGCCTCCTATACCATGTTGACCGTCAGCATATATATGCAATTCCCTTGCCCCTAACCTCACAGCCTCTTGTATATGTTCCTCCAATATCCTCGACGGTACTCTCTGGCCATTGATATTGCCATAGATGTTTGCTACCCTCGGGTCAGAAGGAGAGAACTCAATTACCCGGGAATGCCCATATTTACTCTCAGGCCCTATTGACTTCTGTGTCTTTTGTTTCTTCTCTCTCGTCTTCTTAGCAGGCATAACTTATCTCTAACCTCTCTGCTATAGCCTTATCATCAACGCTTAAGCCATCAGACATACCGATGGGAAGCTCAGTGCTCCTGCCCATCGGTGCAAAGATCTTTTTCAGTTCGACATCTGCCGCCTTAAAGACCTCAACGACCCTCTCTGCAACCTTCTCTGGATCGAGCCTTCTGTAGAGCTTTGGATCCTGTGTTGTTATTCCTCTCGGACATTTTCCAGTATTGCAGAGGTTGCACCTATTGTACTCGTCTCCAAAGCAGTCAGCAGCAGCCTGCATAATATACTTACCAATCGAAACTGCCGAGGCACCGAGCATTATAAGGGCTGCTGCATTAGCGGCAAGATTCCCCTTCTTCGCAATCCCACCTGCTGCAATTAAGGGAAGTTCATTCTGTCTACCCTGTCTGACAAGATCGAGATAGCATTCCCTTATGTTTGAAGCTATCGGATGACCCATCTTATCGAGGGAGACATTATATGCAGCACCTGTGCCACCATCTTCACCATCTATACTGAGGGCTGAGGCATAGGGATTCCGAGCCAGGTTATTCAGGACAGCCCTGGCAGTCCTCGTCCCTGATATCTTCGGATAAACAGGTATCCTGAAGCCAAAGGCCATTGACATAGATTGAATCATCTTCATCACAGCCTCTTCAATCGAATACTTTGTCTGGTGAGTGGGTGGCGATGGTAAGTCAACAAACTGTGGCACCCCCCTAATCTCCGCTATAAGCTTCAGGACCTTCTGGGCCATCAAAAGCCCTCCATCTCCTGGCTTTGCACCCTGACCATACTTGATCTCTATGGCAGCAGGGTCATCTGTCATATGGGGTAGGGAATGGATAATGCTATCCCAGCCAAAATAGCCTGATGCTATCTGTAGCACAAAGTACTTTATATATCTCGATTTAAGCAGGCGGGGAGGAACTCCTCCTTCACCTGAACACATAACCACAGGAAGTCCTTCAACCTCGTTTAGATAAGCAACGCCCATGGCAAGACCTTCCCACATGGTTGGTGAAAGGGCTCCCACAGACATGCTACCAATCATAATAGGAAATATTTCCCGCACAGGAGGGATAAATTTACCGCTTTCCCTGTCAACGGTTAGCTTACCATTAACAACCTTGAGGGGTAGTTCTTCAGGAGGCAAAATCCTGCCTATATAAGACCTGATCCTAAATTCGTGCCTGCCAGCATCGAGGGCAGGGTCTGTAAGCATAGAGATCCTCGTGAACTTTAATCTGTCGAGAGTTGATACGGTGGGGTCATTCCTTCTACCACCGCGCTTGTAAGCATCCCCTCCTCTATTCTTATAATGAAGGAATTTGTTCTGAGGGTTGAATT
>JBKBUB010000101.1:0-5917 GCA_046290925.1 Thermodesulfovibrionales bacterium
CTATTCTGGACAGGGTATATAAAGACCTGGGGCTTTATCTGTTTCAGTTTTTCGCTATCAAAGATCTCCACTAACTGGAGCATCCTTTTAACATTAGCATCTGTATCAGCTATAACGATATGGTTGCTCTTAGGGACATCTACTATCACCGCATTTGTCGAGAGAAAGGGGGTCAATATCCTCACCATCTCAGAAGATTGTATGTACTGGACAGGTACTATCTGGAGTATTGCCTTGCCTGAGAGCTTTACCTCCTCAGGCTGTCTTCCGATATTTACTGCCGCAGGCTCTTTCGGTATCTCAGCAATCGGTATAATCCTGTAAAGCCCACCTTCTTCAACAATACTAATTCCATTGAGTCTGAGGATCACCTCCATTAATGGGAGTACATCCTCCTTTGGAATAGGTGCAGTAGACCTGAAATTAACCCTTCCTTTAACATTTGGATCAACGATATAATTGACCTTTAATATATCTCCGAATATGGTCTGAATTACTGAGAAGACATCGGCATCATCAAAATTGAAACTGACCATCCCACCTCTTGTAGTAGGCTGCCTTTGTGGTATGGGTTGTGGTCTCTGCGGAACCTCTTTTGGTTGAGCCTGGGCAGGCTGCTGAGGAGGCTGAAGCAGTTGTGGTTGCTGGGGTTGAATTGGCTGCTGGTTTTGAGGTGGCGCTGGCTGAGCAGGTTTTGGTTGTTCCTGTGGTGTTTCTGCCCATCCACCGGGTAAGATCATAAATACAGAACAGAGAAAGAGAATTTGAAGTAACCTTTTTAACATCCATTTAAGATAATCTATTCTATTGGTCTTGTCAAGTTAAGATTTTTTAAGTAATCTTAAGGTATGAAGAATCAGGAGATAGCGAGAATCTTTAATGAAATCGCTGATATCCTCGAGATAAAGGGTGAAAATCCCTTCAGGATAAGGGCATACAGGAGGGCTGCTCAGAATATCGATGGCCTTCCGAGGGATGTCTCGGCACTTTCAGAGGCAGAACTTCTCAGCATTCCGGGTATCGGTCAAGACCTTGCTGGAAAGATTAAGGAATATATAAGCACAGGGAAGATTGCCTCATATGAAGAACTTAAAAAAGAGATACCTGAGGGGTTAACAGTCTTATTAACGGTTCCGAGCCTTGGCCCAAAAACAGCAAAACTCCTTTATGAGAGGCTTAAGATAAAGGGCATCGATGAACTCGAGCGTCTTGCGAGAGAACATAAACTCGTCGGTCTTCCAGGGATAAAGGAGAAGACAGAGGAAAATATTCTTAAAGGGATTGAGATGTTAAGGAGGGGAAAGGACAGGTTACCCATAGGTAGGGTATTACCTCTCGCTGAAGAGATACTCGAACAGTTAAGGGAAAGGTCACCAGCAGATAAGCTGAGTCTTGCTGGTAGTCTAAGACGATGGAAGGACACCATTAAGGACATTGATATACTGGCTACATCCAGAGAACCCGATAAGGTCATGAATGCCTTTGTGAAGTTGCCAATGGTAAAAGAGGTCCTGATGAAAGGGCCTACAAAATCGAGCGTTGTAATAACAGAGGGGATCCAGGTTGACCTCAGGGTTGTTGAAGAGGCCTCTTTCGGTGCAGCCCTTGCTTATTTTACAGGAAGCAAGGCCCATAACATAAAGATCAGGGAGATGGCTGTTAAGGCAGGCCTGAAGATAAACGAGTATGGAATATTCAGGGAGTCAGATAACAAAAAGATCGGTGGCGAGAAAGAGGAAGATGTTTACAGAATACTCGGTATGCCTTACATCCCTCCTGAACTTAGGGAGGATACAGGAGAGATTGAGGCTGCCCTTGAGGGCAGGTTGCCAAAACTGGTGGAACTAAGCGATATAAAGGGCGACCTCCATGTCCATAGTAAACATAGCGATGGAAGCCATACTATTGATGAACTTGTTATGGCAGCAAAAGAAAGGGGATATGAATATATCGCCTTAACGGACCACACTAAGGGACTCGGGGTTGCGAGGGGACTAAATGAAGAAAAGGTATTAGAGGAACTCAAAGAGGTTAGGGTATTAAACAAAAAACTGAGAGGATTCAGAGTCCTTATGGGAGTCGAGGTAGATATAAAGAGTAACTTTACCCTCGACCTGCCTGATGAGATCCTTAAACAACTGGATATAGTGGTCGCCTCGGTCCATTCAGGCTTCAGGCAGAGCCGAGAACAACTCACCAAGAGGCTCCTATCAGCGATTGAGAATCCCTATGTAAGCATAATCGCCCATCCCACAGGAAGGCTGATAGGAGAGAGGGATGCCTATGATGTAGACCTCGAGAAGGTATTTAAAAGGGCAAAGGAAAAAGGAAAGGCTATAGAGATAAATGCCTATCCTCTAAGGCTTGATATTAATGATGTTCAGGCAAAAAGGGCAAAGGAACTGGGCATCCCTGTCGTTATAAGCACTGACACCCATTTAATAAATCAATTCGACTATATACAGTACGGAGTATCTATTGGAAGGCGAGGATGGCTTGAGAAAGAGGATGTCTTAAATACAATGAGTGCAGAAAATCTGTTAAAATGGATAAAAAGACATAAAGGGGAGTAATTGATGAAGGGTAATGTTATTGTTTACGAGAGAAGACAGGATGTCTTGAAATCCCTTGCGCCTTACTTTCAGAGAAAAGGGGTAACATCATACTTTGTCAGGGACAAGAAGGAACTGAAGGAAATAATCAATAGTGGAAAGACTCCTTGTTGTCTTCTCATAGATATTGAATCAATTAAGGGATTGAATATAAAGAAACTGGGAATACCATCGATCGCTATGATATCAGGTAGCCACAGAAAGGGTATTGAGAAGGCCTCTCGTCTTAATTTGGATGATTACATCTTTATCCCTCCTGACAGGCATGAACTGGATTATAAACTGAACAGATTGCTTAGAAAAGTCAGGATTGTTGAATCTCTGAAAAGGGAGACCGATGACCTCCAGACGCTTATCGATCTGAATCAACTTCTTACCTCAACCCTCGACCCAGAGGAGATACTCTACTTGATAGTGAAGAAGATCTCGGAGATAATACCCGTCACGAGATGTTCTATTATCCGCATTGATTCTAATGACAGGTATGGTTATGTTGTCTCTACCTTCGAAGATCCCAATCTCAGGAATATCAAGCTTGATCTAAAAAAATATCCTGAGATCAAAAAAGCCTTGATGACAAGAAACCCTGTCATAATCAGTGATGTAACATCTGACCCTATAATGGAAAAGGTAAGAGACATTATATTCTCTATTGGCATACGGTCTATTATGGTTATACCTATTGTTTTCAGGGAGGAGGTTATAGGAACGCTCTTTATCAGGACATCGAGGGCAGGCTATTCCTTCACTGAGAGGGAGATAAAACTCTGTCACGCCATAGCCAATGCCTCTGCCAATGCCCTGTATAATGCCTTTATCTTTGAAAGAATCGAGGATGAAAAGACCCGACTCGAGAGGCTTGCAATTACTGATTATCTGACAGGTCTTTACAACATCAGGTATTTCTATCACCGTCTCGAAGAGGAATTCAGCAGGGCACAAAGGTATAATTTCCCCCTCAGTTGTCTCATGATAGATATAGACCACTTCAAGGATATCAACGACAGATACGGACACAGGGCAGGAGATTCGGTCCTTAAAGAGGTGGCAAGGCTCATGAAGAGCCACACGAGGAAGAGCGATGTTTTGGCAAGGTATGGCGGAGAGGAGTTCATTATGCTTCTACCAGAAACCCCTGAGAATGGCGCCATTGCAAAGGCAGAGGCACTCAGGATATCTATAGAAAATCTGAGATTCAGAACCCTTAAGGATGGAAGAACAGTGACGGTCAGTATCGGTGTTGCCACTTTCCCCAATGTGGCTGTATCCGATACAGACGATCTGATAACTTATGCAGACCACGCACTGTATACAGCAAAGACTTCAGGTAGAAACAGAGTAGAGGTTTATAAGGGTCGCATCAATAATTAAACCCAAACGTTGCAAAAATTAGCCTCCAAATTTATGCAACTGGTGGGTAAAGAGATTCAGAAGGTTCGAGATTTTAAAATGGAAATCATCATATCTCACATAAATGCCGATTTTGACTCCCTCGCCTCAATGGTCGGTGCGAAGAAACTCTATCCCGATGCAAGGCTTGTATTTCCAGGCTCCCAGGAGAAGAAGGTAAGGGACTTTATAGCAGCCTTCCAGCCAGTCGAGATAAGCCGTCCAAAGGATATAGACCTCTCAAAGGTTACGAGGCTGATTCTCGTTGATACAAAATCTCCTGAGAGGATCGGCATCTTTTCCGAATTGCTCAAGAAAAAGGATTTAACGATTCATATATACGATCACCACCCAAAGACAGAAGGTGATATAAAGGGCACTGTTGAGGTGATCGAGGATGTAGGTGCAACCGCCACAATCTTTGTAGAGCTATTGAGATCTAAAAAGATACCCATAACACCCATGGAGGCCACTATCCTCTGTCTCGGCATATACGAGGAGACAGGCTCCCTTCTTTTTCCTACAACGACAGAAAGGGATATGCTCGCCTCTGCCTTTTTACTTAAAAAAGGAGCGAGCCTCAAGATCGTCAGTAACTTCATAAGGACGGACCTTACTAAGGAGGAACTCGACCTCCTCAACGAACTCCTTCGGTCATCCATTGATATGGATATAAACGGGATTCGTGTAAAGATCGTCAAGGCCGTCAGGGAAGAGTACGCTGGTGACGCCGCCCATATCGCCCACAGGATAATGGATATGGAGGATATTGATGGTCTTATTCTCCTCCTCGCCACTGAAGGCAGAAACATAATAATAGGCCGCAGCAGAGCACCTGAACTGGATATATCAGAGGTTATGAGAGAACTTGGTGGTGGTGGACATCCTTCAGCAGCCTCGGCTTCTGTAAAGGGCCTCCCCCTTGAAATTCTCGAGGAAAGGGTAAGGGATTTGGTCAGGAGCGCCATAAGGTCTACGAAAACAGCAAAGGACATAATGACAACGCCTGTTATAACGATAATCTCTGATAGTACTGTAAAAGAGGCAGAATCAATGATGACCCGATACGGTGTTAATGTCCTTCCTGTTGTGAAGGATGGCAAATACAGCGGGATCATAACAAGAGAGATCGTGGAAAAGGCCCTATTCCATGGATTTAAAAAGAGCAAGGTCTATGACTTTGCCACTACAGATGCCCTTACAGTAACACTCGATACCCCTATTAGAGAAATAGAAGCCCTCATGGTGGAGCAGAACCAGAGGTTCATGCCTGTTATTGAGGGAGAAAGGATAGTGGGTGCAATAACAAGGACAGATATCCTCAGAACACTTTATGAGGACATCCTGAGGAGGTCCAGGCTCAGTGCCCTCTCTACAGGTAAGCAGATAGCCGAAAGAAACCTTTCGAATATCATCAGGGATCGTTTTCCTCTATCTGTTGTCGAGATGCTCAAGCTTGCAGGAGAGGTAGCAGATACGATGGGTTTTGTAGCCTACCTCGTCGGGGGTTCTGTGAGGGATCTTATAATGGGGCATGAAAATCTTGACATTGATATAGTCATTGAAGGCGATGGTATAGCCTTTGCCAGGGAGTTTTCTAAAAGGTTAGACGCCAGATTGAGAACCCACGAGAGGTTCGGGACAGCCCAGGTCTTTACAAAGGAACTAAAGATAGATGTTGCTACGGCAAGGACAGAATACTATGAATCTCCAGGGGCCCTTCCAACGGTTGAGACTTCATCGATAAAAAAAGACCTCTACAGGAGGGATTTTACTATAAACACACTGGCAATAAAACTGAATCCAAAGGATTTCGGCCTTTTGATCGATTTCTTTGGTGGACAGAGGGACATAAGGGAAAAGACTATAAGAGTCCTACACAACCTGAGTTTTATAGAAGACCCCACAAGGGCCTT
>JBKBUB010000102.1:0-5908 GCA_046290925.1 Thermodesulfovibrionales bacterium
CACACATGCCTTAAGGAGAGAAGCTAATCTCATCCTGAAGGATGCACCTGAGATAGTTGTCCAGAGGGTCATGGCAGGAAGGCATGATCTCATGCCAACAACATATATAGAGAGGATAAAGACCATACCGGGGGTACGTTCTGTTAAAGGTCGGTTGTGGGGATACTATTTTGACCCGATTGCCGGAGCAAATTACACATTGATTGTAGCAAATCCTGAGACATTAATCTCAGGAATCGGTCTGTCCGAGATCGCCAATGGAAGTATAATAATCGGAAACGGTATATCAAAAGCACGTCTTATTTACGAAGGTGATACCATGCCTTTCAGGACTTATAATGGTGATACCCTTTATCTTAAGATCAAGGGCGTCCTGCCATCGGAATCAGAACTCATAGCCACAGACATCATTCTAATCTCGGAAGGGGATTTTAAGAAACTCTCAGGAGTCCCTTCAGGATATTACACAGACCTCGCTATAGGTGTTGCAAATGAGAGAGAGATCACGACAGTGGCAAGAAAGATTACAGAGATGCTTCCTAATACAAGACCCATTGTCAGGGATGAAATCCTCAGAACCTATGACTCTATCCTGAACTGGCGAAGCGGAATAGTTATGATGATATTCTGGGGCGCCATCGCTTCATTCATAATCTTTGCCTGGGACAGGGCAACAGGGCTCAGTGCTGAGGAGAGAAAAGAGATAGGCATATTAAAGGCTATAGGATGGGAGACCTCTGATGTACTTATGATGAAGTTCTGGGAGGGTATGGTCATTTCGTTGTCCTCGTTCTTTTCAGGAATAATACTTGCCTATCTCCATGTCTTCTTTACATCCTCCTTTATCTTTAAGCCCGTGCTTATGGGATGGTCGGTGCTATATCCTGACTTCAGACTCATCCCCTTCATTGATCCTTACCAGATAGCTACTCTTTTCTTCCTCGTCGTACTTCCCTATACAGTAGCAATTGTTGTCCCATCCTGGCGGGCAGCAACTATTGACCCTGACTCGGTAATGAGGTGATCAGGCTAAAGGACATAAAAAAGGTCTTTAACTCAGGAAGACCTGATGAGTTTACTGCATTAAGAGGAATCACTATCGATATAAAACTCGGAGATGTAACTGTTCTGAAGGGACCCAGTGGTTCTGGCAAGACCACATTGCTCAGTGTTCTTGGTTGTATGGCAAGACCGACAGAGGGAAGGATATGGCTGAGAGATAAAGAGGTCACAAGCCTCCCCGAAAGATTTCTTACCGAGATAAGGAGAAAGACCTTTGGCCTCGTCTTTCAGCAGTTCAACCTCATCAGGGGGATCACGGTATTAGAAAATGTAATGCTCCCTGCCTATCCATCGGAAGACCTAAGGGATATAAAAGAAAGGGCCTTTGAGATCATCAATCTCTTTAATCTATCAGGAAAGGAATCCTTAAAGGTCGAATTGCTGTCAGGAGGTGAGCAACAGAGGGTTGCTATTGCAAGGGCACTAATAAATAATCCTGATATTATTATTGCTGATGAGCCAACAGCACACCTTGACACTACACTCTCCCGAGAATTTATGGAATATCTGAGGATGCTAAAAGAGAAAGGTAAAACCATCATCATAGCCAGTCATGACCCTATTGTGTATGAATCAGAAACTGTTGATCGGGTTTTAAATATGAGGGATGGAAGACTTATAAGCGAAGTTTCATGATATTAAATCCTGCTATAATTGCCCTCCTGCTCTCATCCTTCTTGCTGAGTGGCATGATCCTCTATTCTGCCTACTTCGGTCTTCAGATACTCAGGAGATGGGACATAAAAAGCGGAAGCGAAACCCAACTCGGTCTCGAGAGAAGGACCTACCTCATCTCGACGATTTTGAGCTATGCCTTTGCCTTTCAGTTGATATCATTATTTCTGTTTGTCTATACAGCTGATAATCTTCACACAATCTTTTCTGGTGCCATGTGTGCTGCCGGCACCTTGAATGTAAACAGATTCGGCTATCCTGCCCTTGTATTAAAGATCATCTCTTTCCTGACAGCTGGCCTATGGCTCATCCTGAATCATGCTGACAACAGGGGCTATGATTATCCCCTGATAAAGAAAAAGTATCTCTTGCTGATCATTATAGCGCCTGTATTTCTTACAGAAACAGTCATAATCACCATTTACCTCCTCAGCCTAAGGGCTGATGTTATAACCTCCTGCTGCGGTGCCCTCTTCAGCCCCCAAAAGGAAGGGTTTATCTCCGAGATAGTTTCACTTCCACCCTCGGTTGCAAGGCTTCTCTTCTTTACCTCCATCCCAGCGACAATCCTTTCAGGGCTTTACTTCTATAAATCTAAAAAAGGGATTTACATATTTTCATCCCTCTCAGTTATCAGCTTTATTATCTCGATTGTATCTATTATCTCCTTCATATCCCTTTACATCTATGAACTTCCCACACATCATTGTCCCTTCTGCATACTTCAGAGGGAATATAATTATATCGGTTATCTACTCTACACAAGCCTATTTGTGGCTACACTCTGCGGCATGGGGGCAGGAATATTAAATCCTTTTAAGGGGCGAGAAAGTCTGAAGGAGATTATACCTCATTTACAGAAGAGACTAACCATCATATCTATAATGGCTCTTCTTATTTTTCTTATAGTCTCTGTTTATCCCATAATGTCTTCGGACTTTAAATTATAATCTAATCCTTGCCCTTTGTAAGAAAACCGAGGAGACGGGCTACGAATACCCCGAATATTCCTCCTATTAAAGCCCCGAAGGCACTTATAAAGCCTATAACAACAATCACGCCCAGGATAACGATTATGGATTCCCTGCTCACTGTATATCCGAGGAGGGAACTGAGGTCATGGGCAACAGCATCCTTCCAGCCGCCTCCGAGGGAACTACCGAGTAACAAATCCATGCTCAGGGAGACAATGATGCCCATAATGCCACCGGCAATGAGCCCGATATAAAAACCCTTTTTCAATCCTCTATTCCGTATTTTTTCAATTTTCTGTAAAGGGTTGCAAGGTCTATCCCAAGAACCCTCGCCGTCTCCTCCTTATTCCTGCCCCGCGACATATATATCCCCTGAATAAGATTCTTTTCATAACCCTCAATCGATGCCTTGAGGGTAGATACCTCTCTATCTGCAGGGGTCCTTCTTATCTTTTCCGGTAAGTCATTCTCAGTTATATATTCACCTCTTGTTAAGACAACGGCCCTTTCGATTACATTTCTCAACTCCCTCACATTTCCAGGCCATGAATACTGCATGAGCCACCTCATGGCATTGCCATCAACACCCTTGACAGCCTTTTTATTCTCCTCTGAATAGATCCTCACAAAATGATTCACCAGTAACTGTATGTCTTCTTTTCTTTCCCTCAATGGTGGTATCTTTATCTCTATGACATTCAATCTATAATAGAGGTCTTCCCTGAAGGTCTTATTGGCGATCTTCTCCTCGAGATTCTGGTTCGTTGCAGTAATAAGCCTTATATCAACCGTCCGGGGCCTTGTATCACCTAAGGGAGTGACCTCAGAGTTTTCAATGACCTTAAGTATCTTCGCCTGAAGTCCCAGAGGCATATCACCTATCTCATCGAGGAAAAGGGTGCCCTGGTCAGCCATGACTATCAGGCCTGTCTTGTCCGAGACAGCACCTGTAAAGGCCCCTTTTTTGTAGCCAAAAAGCTCGCTTTCGAGTAGTCCCTCGGGAATGGCTGAGCAATTTATGGATATAAATGGTTTGTCCCTTCTTGGACTATTACAATGAATCAACTCAGCAAGAAGCCCCTTGCCTGTCCCGCTTTCACCCAGGAGGAGTATGTTGCTCTTGGTTGGTATAACCTTCTCAAGCGTCTCGAGTATATGTAACATCGCCTCAGAGTCCGCCACAAAATCCATACAACCCATGCGCTGGCTCAACTGCTGTTTAAGGGCGATATTCTCCGCCAGGAGTCTCTTTTGCTCCAGAACCCTTCTTACAGTTATCCTGATCTCCTCGTTGAGAAAGGGTTTTACTATATAATCAGCAGCCCCCTTCTTCATGGCCTCTACAGCCGATTCAACAGAGGCAAAGGCTGTCATTATTATCACAGCAGTATCAGAACTCAACTCCTTTGTCTTCTCGAGGACACATATGCCGTCTATCTTTTCCATCTTAAGGTCGGTCAGTACAACATCGAAGTGCTCTGCCTTAATCCTTTCTATGGCCTCTTCGCCACTAAGGGCAGTGACAACACCATATCCTTCAGCCTTAAGGAGGAATTCGAGGGCGCGACATATATCCCTTTCATTATCTACAACGAGTATCTTTGGCTTCATTTCACACCATCCACAGGAAGGGTTATCCTGAATTTGGTACCCTTATTTGGTTCGCTTTCAACAGTGAGCGAACCATCAAGCTTCTTGATGATACTATAACTAACAGCAAGACCAAGACCTGTACCTCTCTCCTTCGTTGTATAAAAGGGGTCAAATATACGGGAGAGGTTTTCTTTGGGTATGCCGAGACCTGTATCCACAAATTCAATTGTTATATGACCATCCCTGACAAAACTCCTCAATGTTAGCGTACCTCCCTTGGGCATGGCATCAAAGGCATTCAGTATTATATTAATAAAGACCTGCGAAAGCTGGTTCCCGTCTGTAATGATCTCAGGGATATCAGGGGCCAACTCCTTCACAATCATTACACCCTTAGCCCTCTTGTCATATTGAATCAAGGTAAGGGCTGATTCAATAAGGCCATTTATATTCCAGGACTTGAACTCAAGAGGCGGCATCTTTGAGAACCCAGAAAGCTGCTTGAGAATATCAGCGATCCTACCTATATGAAAATAGATCGTCTCGAGGCTCTCCTTCTTAAATTCATCCTGTTCCATCTCCTTAAGTATCTGGACGAAGGAAAAGACCGATGTAAGGGGATTTCCAATCTCATGGGCTATGCCTGCTGTGAGCCTTCCCAGAGAGGCCATCTTTTCGGAATGCATCATCTGTTCCTCCATCTTTTTCATCTCTGTCACATCCTGAACAAGTCTGATATAACCATGAACCTCTCCTTTTTCATCCTTAATGGGTGCTGTTGTTATCTGAAAGTACTTATCCCTTTCTCCAAAGAGATTTGAAAGTACCTCTGTTTGCATGTTCTTTTCTGAATAAGAACTCACAATCGTGCAATCAGCACATACCTCCTCGCAGTATTTACCCGTAATATCAATCCCAGCAATCTCCTCCATCTTCTGATTTGCCCATTCTATCTTACCTTCTTTATTGAGAAGGACTATACCACTACCCATGGCATTCACTATGGTATTCAATTTTTCCTTCTCCGTTGAAAGTTCCTTCGTCCTGATAGCGACCTCCTTTTCGAGGTTTTCTGCATACCTTTCGAGTTCCTCCTGATGCCTCGCCCTCTCTTCGGCCTGAACCCTTTTTCTGTTCATAACTATAAGCATAGCTGTAACAATGGTCGTTGTGGCAAAGATCGATATTATTAGCCATGAATAGAGCTTCATAGATCGCTGGATTGCTAAAGTAACCTCTGAATAGGGTGCAGAAACTGCAATGATCCATTTAGAAGAGCCAATATCAGCCGTTGAGTAGGCAAGTACCTTATCCTCTCCTGTAGGTGCCACATATACACCGAAATTCTCACCCTTCTCCTCGAGGAGTATCCTCTTTTCTACCTCAAAGGACCTATGACATTTGAAGCAGGTCTGGTCTGTCATATACAGATTCTTCCCCACCATATCGGGTTGGGTTGGATGATAGAGGAGATAACCCCTATCGTCCATCATCCAGGCATACCCCCTTGTGCCCGATTTTATATCAGTGAGAAACCTCTTCCCAATATCATCTATCCTGAAGAAGAAAAAGATCGTGCCTGAGTGATGACCATTCTTGAAGAC
>JBKBUB010000103.1:0-964 GCA_046290925.1 Thermodesulfovibrionales bacterium
AATATCACCACATATAGCTATTTTCATCTGAAAACCCTTTAAAGGCCCTTGCTTTTAAAGCAAGGGCCTGATAATCTTATTTTACTAAAGGCAATCCAAAGATGTACCCTACATATCCTCTCTTCTGCTCCTCAGTTGCATTGTCAACATAATTCTTATTCACCTTCTCTCCAGTGGCATTTTTAAAGTAATCCTCAAGAGGGTGTTGGGCATTTGTGAAGATATAAAGATTATTCTCCACCATGAGTTGTGCAAAGGTCCCCGTGTTTTCTCCGCCTGTTGGAACAGTCAGTATTCTTGTGAGCTTACCTGTATTTGTATCATAGGCCCAAGACATGTTATTAAAATGGAATGCCGAATCTTCACCTATGAAGAGGATACCTTTAAAATATCCTAAATTGTCGGGATTTGCTATGTAGTCAGGATGGCAGGCGTTTTGATCAGAATACTGTTCACCTTCTTTTAATGGTTTGCCTGCAATAAGACCTTCCATTTCTGTTCCGACATAGTTGCTGTTGATGCTGTTGCCATTGGTATCTGATGCGGATCCAAGTTTCACCTGGTAGACAACTCCGCATTTATTTGGAGGGAGTTTGATATGGTTTGCAGGGTCAGTGGGTTTATCCTCCATGGACTTCTCTACATATGACATTGCAACATAGAGGACATTTTTATCCGGATTGTAGATGACCATTTCTTCCTTATTAAATTCTGTTGTGGCTCCGAGATAAGCCCCATATTTCCTGGTTTCAAGAAATGCCGCTGCCTTCTTGACTTCATCCGCATTGGTAAATTTGCTGGATATCGTTGAACCGTTTGTTCCATCTCTGAGCCTTAAGCACATCTTGCCTGCGTAGGGATATACGAGCTTATATCCTGAAAGGCAGTTATCAGGATCTCCGATGTCAAAGATGTCACTCAGAACAGGCCTTCTATCAATGATCGCCTTCACCTCTGCGTCTGT
>JBKBUB010000103.1:974-5886 GCA_046290925.1 Thermodesulfovibrionales bacterium
CCTGAGCCAAGTTTTACCCATCTAAGATTTGCCTTTCCACCCCTTTCTGCACTTACCTGCTCCCATTTTGCCATATATAGAGTGCCTGCTGATAGGTCCTTTTCCTTGTTGGCAATGAACATATAAAAACCAACATAAGAACCATCATCGGTTATATAAACAGTCCTGTTATCGGGCATTACAAGGGCATTCTCTGGTGTGTATTTCCCGAATACATAATCTTTTAGGCCATTTACTATGCTTGGATTGCCATTATTGTCAACGGCGATTTCTATGTTGTATCCGTAATTATAAGGTGTAAATAAGGAAGGGTCTTTCAGGTAATCGTCCCTGATTCCCTTGACTATGGAACACCACCAGCTATAATCTGCGGTCGGAGCGAAGGTCGGCGGGGTATAGCCTCCTGTTAAATGCTTATCTACATCTTTATTGCAGTAGTCTATATGCTGGGCAGTATAGTTTTTTGTGTTTGGGTCAAACCAGTAGGAATCGAGATAATAATCCTCTTCAGATGCGAGATGGGTATCCCATGGAGTCTTTGAGCCTGCACAGTTTATAAATGTCCCACCCACAGAGGAAAGATCTATATTCCTGAACCTGACAGCATTAAAGGTCCCATCTGACAGTCTCTGTATCTCTGTGAGGTAAACGGCACCTGGAGAGTCTTCAAAATGGGTTAAGAGGTAATACTTGCCGCTTCTTACAAAAACTGAGTTTGCATCAGGCTGATTGCTGACCCTTCCTAAAGGGTTCCCATCCTTATCATATAGTAATCCAGCCGTACCACCCTGCGAATCCTTATCGCCAGACCTAAAAAGTGTCTTGTAGCTCAATGGAAACTCCTTTGAGGTTCCATCACTATAGGTAACATATGCCTTAGGAGAAACCCTCACCGAGAGTTTTTCTTCATCTGTTTGAGGCAGTGGCAAAGATTCAAAGGATAAGCCCTGAAACGCAGGATTGTCTGACGAACTATCACTGTTGCTACAGGAGAAAAGAGTGACAAAGGAGAATACTAACAGAAAAAAAGGAATAAAACTTTTTCCCATACCGAAACCTCCTTTAGTTATTTTTAGCGTATTTTATCTGCTGATTGTTACCAGAGCATGAAAAAGGTGTTACAGCCAGGTTAAATTGCAAGCCTCGCCTTTATTACATCCATAATCCTGTATTTCCACGACCATATACCATTCTCGAGGCAGGGTGAGAGAGTTGAGTCTTTGCCGATTATGTATCTATTTCCTCTCCACACAACAGTGTTGCTTAATATGGGAACAAACCAGATGAGACCTATGATTATGTCTTTAACCGGAGATAGAAGATAGACTAAGGGATTGGAGTCGGAGTTAATTATCTTTCCAAGATACACATCTCCAATGACCTTAATGAGGCTTACAAGGAGTGCAAAGGATATAGTTAACCTTGATGGCTCACATAGAAATATAGGAATAAAGGACAGGAATACAGGATTGCTGATTAGTTCTGATATATATCTAATTCCACCAATCTTCCACCTGATTCTTCCCCACCTCGTATGTCTGTTAAGGAACTTTTTGACGCTCCAGTATTCGTTCACATTCTTTATTATGTGGTTTGAAAGTATGACCTTTTTACCTCTCTTGTGCATCTTTTTTCCGATAATGTAATCTTCTGCAAGCACACCCTTTACAACCTGAAGACCTCCGATGGCCTCAAGGTCACTCTTCCTCATGAGCATGGATTTCCCGATAACACAGGGCATCTTCAGAAATTTATCAAGGAAGCAGACACTTGATAAAATGAATGTGTTCAGATGGAGATTCTCTAAGATAGAGCCGATGGAGTGTCCACCTACGCCCATTATCATATTGCTCACAAGGCCTACATCAGGATCATTCATAGGCCTGACGATCTCTCTCAGGTAGTCTTTCTCAACCATAACATTGCTATCACTTATGAGAATCAAATTGTATTTCGATGCATTATAAGCCGGGATGAGATTATTAACCTTGGGATTAAGCCCTGTATCACACCTTTCAACTATGATGGAAATATCTCTATCAGGATACTTATCCTTTATTTTCCGGGCAACCTTATATGCAGGGTCATTGTGATCCTGAAGCGAGAAGATGATTTCATACTCTGTATAATCCTGCTCGCAGAAACTTGCCAGATTGTCAAATAGATTGTCATCAAGGCCTTTGAGGGGCTTGAGGATTGAAATAGGAGGAAGAAGATAGGCTATAGGCTGAATGCTGTAAGCTGAAGATTTGTTTTCCTCAGACCTATTCAGCCTTAAGCCTGTAGCCTTAAGCCCAAGCGTAGACCGCACTGCCCTTATCTGTAGTCCATAAGCAATGAGTCCCAGAATGGCAATGCCTGCAAAGATGTAAAATATTTCCATGTCTTTCCTCCTAATTTCTGAATAGCGTTATAGCTACTCCCTTGTTATGCCTTATACATTTTTTAATTGAGTCAATATCCTTTTCACAGTTTAGAAGTGTCTTCCATGAATAGAGATGCCTTGCCCTATGAAAATCGCTGTTTGCGATGTAAGGATATTTTTTAAGGCTTATTACATTGAATACATCGTCCCTGTTGGCAATCTCCCATGCGTCTATGTATTTGGCATACCTGTCCCTGTTGTTCCATAGAAATAAGGTGTTCCTGCTCATATCGGACATATTATGAGGATGGCACGCCACTACGAGGGCATCCTGCCTCTTTGCCTCAAGGAATATTTTTTCATAATTCAGACATGCCGGTATAAACTCTTTTATGTCGATAATGAGTATATGGGCAGATTTTTCAGGAGTAATGTAGTTTTTGCTGATTTCCACGCCAGGCACTACGAGCATCTCGTACTTGTTCCATGCCCTCTCTGCCTCATGTTTTATATCTGATATATATTCGTCAAAATTTTCTTCTGTAACAGATAATCTAAAACGACGTGCAAGTTTACCTATTGTGTTATCTCCGTTAACCGCATGGTCTGTTATGGCTATTACATCAAATCCTGCCTGTCCGAATATGTCAATCGTTCTCCTTAACTCCACGGAACCGTCGGAGTATTTTGTGTGTATATGAAAGTCACACAATAGCATTACCGGGCATAAGGGGAACAAAGTATCCCGTGCGGCATCCCCCTCCTGCGGACATATTTATTAACATAATTGCTAACATGTTATTAACAGGATAAGGTTTTGAGGTTACATGAGTATTAAGGAAGGATTAAATTTCTGTTACGATTGGAGGGATTAAAAATATATCCTATCGGATATAAAAGTGGTAAAAGAACATGCAAATGATGAAGGTGCTATATGGATTCAAGGCTTTTTTCAGAATTGTAAGATTCTGCTTCAGAACGGCTTTGAGTTTGACCATCAGACAGGAAGTCATAAGGTCGATTACAACTTGCAGACAAAAAAGGCGACTGTCCCTTATCATAAAAAAGACCTACTAAAGGGACTGTATTATCAATTCTTAAACAGGCAGGCCTGAGAGATTTATTCCAATGTTAAAAATCCCTGCTCTTTATTAGGTACGAATAGTATGCCGCAGCATTGGTGGGTTTACGCATGAGCGTATTGAAATCTACTTTATATAAACCGAATCTCGCATCAAGCCCCTGGAGCCATTCGTAATTATCAATTAATGACCAATAGAAATATCCCCTTACATCAATACCATCCTTGATGCATTTCTCAAGAACATCTATATGTCCCTTCATAAACTTTATTTTTTTCTCACTGTCATGAGTGGCAATGCCGTTTTCTGTTATTATCAGTGGGATATTGAGTTTAGAGGCATATCTCAATACCTTTGCAAGACCGTGGGGATGTATCTCCCATCCAAGGTCTGTAAGCCCGTATCCATCAATATCCCTGTGTCTCAATTCCACTCCCATCTTTTTAAAGGGATTAAATCTCATATGAATCCTTGTGTAATAGTTAACACCGAAGAAGTCAAGCCTGCCTTTAATCGGGACTTCAATCTCAATGACCCTTTTAAAAGGGAATTTTATTCTTAGCCTTCCTGTCATAAAGGCATCTAAAAGCGAATGGTTATAAAAATATTTTGCTATTTTTGCAAGTAGCCTGTCTAAAGGATTCCATCTCCTCCAGGGAGCAAGAGCAGCCATATTATGCGCGACGCTCACCATTGCATCGGGTATTTTTGAGTGAATAATATCATAGGCACTGCCATGACAGGCAAGGATATTTTTTAATGCCCTTATGGCTAATGATGCATCTTTTATTCCCGGAGGCATACAACCTTCGAGATAACCGCCGAGTAAAAGCACGTAGGGCTCATTGAATGTGATCCAGTATTTCACACCCCTAATTGTCGATGTTGTCTTTTCTACATAGTTTAAGAATTTCTCTATCGACGCATCTTCATGCCAGGGATATTTTTTCACAAACCAGAGGGGATGCGTGAAGTGATGGATAGTGACCATCGGCTCTATGTTGTTTCCAAGGAGTATGTCTATTATCTCCTGATAATGTGCGATTGCCTCATCATCCCATACTTTTTCCTTCGGCTGTATCCTGCTCCATTCGAGAGAAAAGCGGTAAGCATTAACCCCCAGTTCTTTAAGTAGATTAAGGTCTTCTTTATAGAGTTTGTAGTGATTTGTGATATCTTGATTTGAACTTAGTATGGAATCCCACGATGTCCAGTCAGCATAAGGAGACCCCTCAAGCTGAAAGGCTGATGTTGCAACACCCCAGAGGAAGGTTTTAACCCGGCAGTCCTTAGTCATGAGCTGAAAGATTTAATCCTTGCTCTGTGCCATAATTATCTTTACCTTTGTCCCTTTGCCCGGTGTACTATTTATCTCCATTATCCATCCATGGGCCTTTACAAGGTGTTTTACTATTGCAAGGCCAAGACCTGTGCCACCAAGCTCCCTTGACCTTGCCCTGTCAAC
>JBKBUB010000104.1:0-5868 GCA_046290925.1 Thermodesulfovibrionales bacterium
TCATTACAACATGCATATCAGATTTTCTTAGGACATAATCAGGAGCTCCTGTTGAACATATCAATATATCTGTATATGTCATCTCTTTAAGAAAGTCCTCGAACCGAACAGCCCTTCCATTGAATTCCTTTGCCAGTTCGCATCCCCTTTCAAAGGTTCTGTTGGCGATCAAGACAGTCTTTACACCACTACTAATAAGATGGCGGGCTGCCAACTCTGCCATCTCTCCAGCACCTAAAAGCATAAATGCCTTATCCGAGAGGTCAGTGAATATCTTCTTTGCAAGCTCAACCGCAGCAAAACTTATAGAAACGGCATTTTCTGCAATCCTTGTCTCTGTCCTTACCCTTTTAGCAACAGAGATAGCTTTTTTTATGACCTTATTTAAGACATAATCCGTTGCCCTTTTCTGAAGGGCAAACTCAAAGGCATCCTTGAGCTGGCCGAGTATCTGGGGTTCGCCAACAACCATGGAATCGAGGCTTGAAGCAACCCTGAATATATGCCTGATAGCCTCACGGCCTCTTAATATATAGAGGGACCTATCAAGGGCATCCTTATTGATGGAGTGGAAGTTAACAAGGAAGGCCTTAATAGTCTCTGATGCTGAATCAGGGTCTTTAACATCCGAATATATCTCCACCCTGTTGCAGGTAGAGATTATCAATACGCCGTTTATTCCTGGTAGCCTCAATAGGCCTTCAAGACCTTCGATGAGCCTTTCACCATTGAAGGCAAGCCTTTCCCTTACCTCAACATCAGCAGTCTTATGGTTAAGCCCAACAACTAATATGTTCATACAAATGCATGCAGCCCCTTCAGAACGAGATTAACGCCAAAGAATGTGAAAAGAACACTTAGAAAACCAACTATCGATAAAATAGCAGCCCTCCTGCCCCTCCAGCCTGCAGTGAGCCGTGCATGAAGGACAATAGCGTAAATAAACCATGTTATCAGAGACCAGACCTCTTTTGGGTCCCATCTCCAGTAACTTCCCCAGGCACTTTCGGCCCAAATAGCACCTGTTATTATGGCAAGTGTAAGTAGTGGGAAACCAAGGGTTATAAGTTTATAGTTTATCTCATCAAGTATCTGAAGGCTCGGCAATCTCCTGAATAAACCACCAAGTTGTTTCTTCTTGAGGTGGTGTTCCTGAATGAGATACATGAATCCTATTCCAAAGGCCATAGCAAAGGCAGCATTTCCCAGGAAGGCAAGAAAGGTATGGATTCCAAGCCAGTAACTCTGAAGCACTGGACTCAAAGGCCTTATCTCCCTCGGAAGGATCGATGATGATAACATCAAAATAAATACTACAGGCATTGTAAAAGGACCGAGGAGGTCAAGCCTGTACCTGTATTCGAGAAAGAAGAATATCAGCACTATGCACCATGAAAAAAAGGATGATGCCTCATGAAGGCTTGTTATAGGAAGATGACCAGCCTGAAGATAACGAAGCACGATACTCCCTGAGTGAACAATAAAGCCTCCGATCGCAAAGGCAAGGATTAATCTTGATGTAGCCTTTGATCCCTTGAAAAGCTCTATAATACTTGCTATTGTAGCAGCAAAATAGAAGGTAAGACTCAATTCAAATAATAATGTTCCCATCAAAAGCAACCGAGTTCGCAGTTTGTAATCTTGATACCGATCTCATCGGCGATTTCCCCAATCTTCTCATAAGAAACACCCATATCTTCAGCGATCCCCCTTGCAACAGAACAGAGTATCCTTCCATTCAGGGCATTCTCAACGAGCAGTTTCTCAACTCTCTTAATGAGATCAATCATATCAAAAACAATAGATGCAACTTTTTCGATTTCACCGTGTATTATCCTGTTCCCTCTTGCCATTGCAGTGTGAGCTTGTTGAACTATGATCTCTTTTTTATCACTGTAATAGATAATGTCAGCACTATCCAGTATCCTTTTGCCACTTTCCTTTATCCTCGAAGAATCCTTCCCTGTTATGAATATTATAATATCAGGTTTCAAAAACTCAATTGCGCTATTGCCTTCCACTATAATGCCTTCGAGATGCGATAACTTATCCATGGCCAGAGGCATAACCTCATTAAGTCCTGATGCTGGAGACTGAACCCATAAAACAGCCGATGCACCTGAATCCAGGAAACGCCTCGTATCCTTCCCCTTCACAGAAAGGATATCCCTGTCATCGATGATCGAGGAGTAGATAGCGGTCTTCGTATATTTTACAGCACCCCATCCTTTCAATCTATTAAGTAAGGCTACAGCGAGCGTGGTCTTACCAGACTTACTATGGGAACCTCCAATTCCTATGATTATAGGTCTCTTCATGTCTTTACAAAACGTTGCAAATTAGCCTTCATTGAAGGCTGGTAGGGTGAAAAGACTTTTATCGGCGAAACTGATAGCAACATTTAGGTGATAGGTAATGGGTCATAAGTGATGGGATAGTTATTCGTGATGCGTGATCCGTGGTGAGTTAGAACCCATCACCCATTACCCATCACCTATTCACCGATTCACCCCATTCACCGAATTTAGGTTCTAATTTATAATTGCATCCTTTGTTATGGCAAAAATGTATTATCCTTCCGTCCTTTTCCTTCTTTTCAAGCAAGAAATCTGCCCCGCAAGAGGGACACTTCTCTGCAACAGGCTTATACCAGGTAGCAAATTTACATTTAGGGAAATTACTGCAACTCCAGAACAATCTCCCTTTTCTGGTCTTTCTCTCTATAATCTCGCCGCCGTCAAGAGGGCACTTAACCCCTGTTGATAGAGGCTTTGTGAATTTACATTCAGGGTAACGAGAACAGGCCAGAAACTTACCAAACCTGCCTGACCTAACTACGAGGGGAGCCCCGCATTCCGAACAGGTCTGATCCGTCATAACCTGATTCCTGTCTCCATTGTCTTCGAGAGGTCTTGTATTTTTGCAGGCAGGGTATCCTGAACAGGCAAGAAATCTTCCATGCCTTCCCCATCTGATAACCATAGGGAGACCGCATTTTTCACACATTATCTCTGTTGGTATATCAGCAGGTTTTATCTTACCTATCATTTTTGTTGCCTCGGCAAGGTCATGACTGAAGGGTTTATAGAAATCCTTCACAACCTTTACCCATTTCATCCTGCCCTCCTCTATCCTGTCCAGTTCATCTTCCATCTTTGCTGTAAAACCAACATCTATAAGCTCGGGGAATCGCTCAACAAGAAAGTCATTCACCAGTATGCCCAGTTCAGTCGGCTCAAACCTTCCCTCAACCTTATGAACATACTTCCTGTCCTGAATAGTAGAGAGAATGGTGGCATAAGTGCTTGGCCTTCCAATGCCTTTCTCTTCAAGTGCCTTAACAAGCGTTGCCTCTGTATAACGTGGCGGTGGTTGTGTAAAGTGTTGCGTTGGTTTAATCTCCTCAATCTTCAACTCTTCGCCTGTCTTTAATGGCGGCAGGAGCCCTCCCTCCTCTTCCTCGATCTCATCCTTTCCCTCGGTATAAAGTGCCATAAAACCGTCAAATCTCACCACTGTCCCTGATGCCCTCAGTTCTGTGCCTTCATCAATGACCTCCGCACCTTGACCCTTGACACCGATTATAAATGTGGTCTGTTCGAGCCTCGCAGGCGCCATTTGACTTGCTATGAACCTGTTCCAGATCAGGTTATAAAGGTTAAAGAGATCTCTCGATAGGTATTGCTTAAGTGATTCAGGAGGTCTCTCTATACCTGTAGGCCTTATCGCCTCATGTGCCTCCTGGGCTCCTGTTTTGCTTTTATATTGAGGAGGCTTTTCAGGCAAATATTCCCTGCCAAACCTTTCCTCTATATACCTTCTTGCCCATTCCTGAGCCTCAGGCGCAATCCTGACAGAATCTGTACGCATATAGGTTATGAGACCAACAGAGCCTTCCTCGCCTATTTCTACACCTTCGTACAATTGTTGAGCAAGCATCATCGTCTTTTTTGCAGTAAACCTCAGCTTTCTTGATGCCTCCTGCTGTAAGGTACTGGTTATAAATGGAGGATTTGGTGACCTCTTCCTTTCCTTTTTCTCTATCTTGTTTAGGAATAATGTCCCATTCCCGATTTCAGAGGCTATCCTCTCAGCCTCCGCTACATTCCTGATAAGAAATCTCTCGCCTTCCTTTGCATCCCGGTTTATTACATTCTCACCCTTGTACCTGTTAAGCCTTGCCCAGAAAGGTGGTGGTACAGAACCTTCCAGTCTGAGGTTTATATTCCAGTATTCCTCTTTTTGGAAAGCCTCTATCTCTCTTTCCCTGTCAACAATGAGTTTTACAGCCACAGACTGCACGCGTCCTGCGCTCAAACCTCGCCTTATCTTCCTCCACAGTAAAGGGCTGAGGCCATAGCCAACGAGCCTGTCAAGAATTCTTCGTGCCTGCTGGGCATTAACCTTATTGAGGTCTATCGATCCTGGATTCTTCATTGCCTCAAGAACTGCCCTCTCTGTTATCTCATTAAATGTCACCCTGAATATCTTCCCATTGGGTGACCCTTTCTTTTTGTCAGAGATCTCAGTTGCAATATGCCAGGCTATCGCCTCTCCTTCCCTATCAGGGTCGGGCGCAAGATATATCCTATCTGCCTCCCTCGCCGCCTTTCTCAATTCCTTTATAATCTTTTCCTTTCCAGGAATAATCTCATACTTTGGTTCGAATTCATTCTCCACATCCACGCCCATCTCATTCTTTGGAAGGTCCTTTATATGACCAATTGATGCCTTAACAGAGAAACCCTTACCAAGAATCTTATTTATTGTATTTGCCTTTGCTGGCGACTCAACAATAACGAGTGCCTTCACAATTACCTCCTTTTCACCGCTTCACCAAATAAATCTGTGGGTTAATTCCATAATATCTTCTTTCCTTCGCCGAAGATGAAATTATATATATCTTCAATACCAAGGTCGGTGCTCTTCATTAAAAGATAAACAAGAAACACCCTAATGGCGTCTATATCATCCTCCTCGAGTGAAAACCTCTGATTATCCTCTATAAATCTTCTTCCCATCTCGATTTATCTTCACACCTTGAGACTGAACATCTTTCCATCCATCTGGCTGACAACACCTTTTAATTCAAGTCCAAGGAGAATAGATAGAACCTTTTGCATTGGAAAGCCGCTTCTCCGCATAATCTCATCAATATGCCTTGGCTCTGATGTGAGTTTATTGCAGATTTCCCTTTCCTCATCCGTAAGCTCTACATGACATTTCTCTTTTGGTCTTATGAGTCCCCTCAAAAGCGGTGCAAGTTCTTCTATTATATCATCTGACCTCTGAACCAGTTTTGCACCTCTCTTTATAAGCTCATTTGTACCTTTAGAGTTAGGAGAACTGATGTTACCTGGAATGGCAAAGACCTCCCTGTTCTGCTCGAGGGCTGCCCTGGCAGTTATCAACGCACCACTTCCCTCAGTGGCCTCAACAACGACTACGCCGAGGGAAAGACCACTTATCAATCTATTCCTTTTCGGAAAATTCCCCTTATCTGGCGGAGTGCCAGGGGGGAATTCTGTAACCACATATCCTGAATCAATTATTTTATCGAATAGCCATTTATTCTCAGGAGGATAAATTAGATCGATACCTGAACCCATTACCGCTATAGTCCTCCCACCTGACCTTAGGGACGATAAATGCGCAATGGTATCAACGCCTCTTGCCAAGCCGCTAACGATTGTGAATCCAGACTCTGCGAGTTCTCCTGCGATTTTTTCAGTCACAGACCTACCATATGGTGTAGCGTTCCTTGAACCGACTATGGAGATTGAGAATCTGTCCTCTTCCTTTATCTCGCCTTTCACATACAGGATTACAGGCGCATCCTCTATCTCCCTTAGCAAAGAAGGATATTCC
>JBKBUB010000105.1:0-5861 GCA_046290925.1 Thermodesulfovibrionales bacterium
GTCGCACTAAAATATCAGGCTAATTTTTGCAACGTTTGGGTTATCTCTCCATCGAAAGGAGGAGGTTGTGATATAATACTCAAATGAAGGATCTCAAGAGATTGCCTGATAAAAAAGGTTATTTTGGTAAATTCGGTGGCCGTTTTGTACCTGAAACGCTTATCCCTGCCTTGATAGAGCTTGAAAAGGCCTATGATAAATCAAGAAGGGATAGGGTCTTTCAGAAGGAGCTTTCCTATCTTCAGAGGACTTATATAGGAAGGCCCACGCCTCTTTATTTCGCCAGAAGATTTTCCGAATATCTCGGAGGTGCAAAGGTCTATCTCAAAAGGGAAGACCTGGCACACACAGGTGCCCACAAGATAAACAATGCCCTCGGACAGGCGCTGCTTGCCAGGGAAATGGGGAAAAAGAGGGTCATTGCCGAGACAGGTGCAGGCCAGCATGGCGTTGCAACAGCGACAGGTGCTGCCTTAGTGGGGCTTGAATGTGATATATATATGGGCTCTGAGGATATGGAAAGGCAGTCACTGAATGTCTTCAGGATGAGGCTTCTTGGTGCAAAGGTGAATGAGGTTTCAATAGGTTCGAGGACATTAAAGGATGCCATTAATGAGGCGCTCAGGGACTGGACAACCAATGTGAGAACTACCCACTATGTCATGGGTACCGTCTTTGGCCCTCATCCTTTCCCTATGCTCGTTAGGGACTTTCAGTCTGTTATAGGTAAGGAGGCGAGGTCACAGATTATTAAGGAGGAGGGGAGGCTTCCTGATGTCTTGATAGCCTGTGTTGGAGGAGGTAGCAATGCCATGGGCCTCTTTAATGAGTTTCTCAATGATGATATAAGGATGATAGGCGTTGAGGCAGGTGGAGAGGGTATTCAATCTGGAAGACATGCAGCGAGGTTCGCAGGGGGCTCAATAGGAGTTTTTCAGGGTTGCAAGAGTTATCTCCTTCAGGATGAGGACGGTAATGTTCTTGGAACCCATTCTGTATCAGCAGGGCTTGACTATGCGTCTATTGGACCAGAGCATCCCTATTTGAGGGATATTGGAAAGGTCGAATATACCTATGCAACCGATGAGGAAGCACTTTCCGCCTTTGAATTGTTGAGCAGGACAGAGGGAATTATACCTGCCCTTGAGTCAGCCCATGCAATAGCAGAGGCAATTAAGATAGCTCCAACCCTTTCAAAGGATAATATTATAATCGTAAACCTCTCAGGACGGGGAGATAAGGATGTGCAGCACGTTGCTCGGATTAAGGGCATAGAATTATGAACAGGATAGAAAAGACCTTCAGAGACCTGAAAAAGAAAGGGAAAAAAGCCTTTATACCTTACATTATGGCAGGAGACCCTGACCTTGAGAAGACCAAGGAGGTTATTCTGACCTTTGAGGATGTAGGGGCAGATATTGTTGAACTCGGAGTCCCCTTTACCGATCCCCTTGCTGATGGACCTACTATTCAAAGGGCGGCTGAAAGGGCATTAAGGGGAGGCGTTACCCTGAGAAAGGTTATAGGCTTTGTAAGGGAACTGAGACAATTTACACATATACCCATTGTCTTGATGACCTACTATAACCCTGTCTTTAAATATGGTGAAGAGGGGTTAGTGAGGGACGCTGTTGATTCTGGTGTTGACGGTCTTATAATACCCGACCTTCCACCTGATGAGGCAGAAGGACTTATAAAACTATCGAGGAAGGCCGGTGTTTCTACGATATTTCTCCTTGCCCCTACATCCACGGAGGACAGGATCAGAAAGGTTGCGAGGGCATCCACAGGCTTTATCTATTATGTCTCGATAACGGGTATTACAGGGGCAAGGCTTGAGATCAACGAATCACTGGTAGATTCAATAAAGAATATCAGGGCAATAACAGATAAGCCTCTGTGCATAGGCTTTGGAGTCTCAAATCCTGAAGAGGCATCGAGGATGTCTGATATTGCTGATGGAGTGATTGTGGGAAGTGCGATTGTTAAAATCCTCCACGAATCTCCAGAAAGAATCGAGGGGTTTGTTAGAGAACTAAGAAAGGCAATATAATCATGGCCTGGTTTAAGAAATCAAAAGAGCCGAGATTGACAAAGAAGGTCAAGATACCCGAGGGATTATGGGTCAAGTGTGACAATTGTAAGGAGATTATCTACAGGAAAGAGATCGAGAAAAATCTTAAGGTCTGTCCAAAATGCAATTATCACTTCAGGATAAGCGCACAGGAGAGACTCGAACTGCTCGTTGATAAGGATACCTTTGAAGAGATGAACAAGGCTATAACATCAGGTGATCCCCTTGGATTCAGAGACACGGTTTCTTATAAGGAGAGGATAAAGGAAAACCAGAAGAAAAGTGGATTAAAGGAAGCGGTTATAACAGGAGAGGCAAGAATCAAAGGCTATCCAGTTGTAATAGCTATAATGGATTTTTCTTTTTTAGGCGGTAGCATGGGCTCTGCCGTGGGAGAGAAGATAGTTCGCGCCGCCGAGACTGCCCTCGAAAAAAAGTTACCCCTTATAACCGTTTCTTCATCAGGTGGCGCAAGGATGCAAGAAGGTATATTCTCCCTCGTGCAGATGGCAAAGACATCTGCCTCAATAGCAAGGTTGAAGGAGGCGGGGGTCCCTTTTATCTCCATACTTTGTGACCCGACCTTTGGAGGGGTTACCGCAAGCTTTGCTATGCTCGGAGATATTATAATAGCCGAACCGAGAAGCCTCATAGGCTTTGCCGGGCCAAGGGTCATAGAGCAGACCATAAAGCAGCAACTTCCCGAGAATTTCCAGAGGGCAGAATTCCTGCTCAGTCATGGAATGATTGACATCGTTGTTGAACGGAAGGACCTGAAAGATATGATAGGAAGGATACTGGGGCATCTCCTCCCGGCGGAACCAGTCAAGGAGTAAGATTACTTTAATGTTGCATAGATTTGGTGAAAGGGTGAATAGGCTGAAGGCTGAAGAAATAGTGCGATAGTGCGATAGTCCGACAGTCTGTAGGAATATTTAAATTTCCATAAATATACTGTCGCACGGTCGCTCGGTCGCACTAAGCCTAACGCCTTAAGCCTAATTTATGCAACTGGTGGGTATAGACTATGTTTAAACCACTTGTTGTTATAGTCGGCAGGCCTAATGTCGGCAAGTCCACCCTTTTTAACAGGATAGTCCGTTCAAAGGCAGCCATAGTGGAGGACATTCCTGGTGTTACCAGGGACAGGAATTACAGAGAGGCTGAATGGGAGGGTAGGTCTTTTATAGTTGTTGATACAGGCGGTTTTTATCCTGAGCCGCAGGATAATATCTTTAAAGAGGTCAGGGAGCAGGCAATGTTTGCAATTGAGGAGGCGGACCTGATCATACATCTCATGGATGGAAAAGAAGGGTTGAACCCAGGGGATATAGAGCTTACCAAGATACTCAGGGAATCTGGCAAAAGATTTATATCTGTTGTAAATAAGATAGACGTGCCATCTAAAGAAGACAGGCTTTTTGACTTTTATCAACTCGGCGTTGATGAAATACTTCCCCTTTCTGCTGAGACAGGCTATGCCTTTTCTGACCTGATGGATAAGGTTATCTCACTACTGCCTGAAAAAGGTCGGGAAGAGTTGCCCTTGAACTATCCAAAGGTTGCTGTTGTGGGAAGGCCAAATGTAGGCAAATCAACATTAATTAATACCCTCCTCGGTAAAGAGAGAATGATCGTAAGCCCTGTTGCCGGGACAACGAGGGATGCCATAGACTCTATTTGCAGATACTACGGAAGGCCCTATCTTTTAATAGATACAGCAGGTATTAGAAGAAAGGGGAAGGTTACGTATTCCATAGAGCGGTATTCTACAGTTAGGGCGATAAGGAGCATAGAGCGGTGTGATGTGGCGATCGTTGTCCTCGATTCTGTGGAAGGTATCGTCGAACAGGACAAAAAGATCGCTGGCCTTGTGAATGAATACGGAAAGGGTGCGATATTCCTCTTCAATAAATGGGACCTCGTAGAAGATCCTGAGGATACATACAAGAGATATATCGCTGACTTTGAAAGAGAGATGTGGTTCTTTAACCATGCACCTTTATTGACAGTCTCGGCAATTGAGAGAAAAAGGGTCACAAAGGTCTTTCCTCTTATTGATAGGGTGATGGAGGAGAGAAGAAAGAGGATAAAGACATCGGAATTAAATAAATTCTTTGAGACACTCAAGGAAGAGATAATCATGCCGACATTTAAGGGTAAGGCTATTAAGGTCTATTATATGACCCAGACAGGGGTTGAGCCGCCTGAATTTGTTATTTTCACCAATCAGTTAGGGGGGGTAAAGGAGGAACATATCAGGTTTATTGAGAAGAGATTGAGAATTGGTTTTTCCTTTATGGGGACACCTATTAGGATTTATACAAGATACAGAAGGTAAACCCAAACGTTGCAAAAATTAGCCTGATATTGGGTTAATAGGTTAATAGGTGAAGCGGTGAATAGGCTATAGGCTGAAGGCTGAAGGCTGAAGAAAGTAGGGGTTCAAAATTTTGAACCCCTACAGCCTCTCACCTATCGCCTAAAGCCTTAAGCCTAAAGCCTTAAGCCTTAAGCCTATATTTGAGGCATGCCAGCCTCCAATTTTATGCAACTGATGGGTAAAGGGGGCTTGAGATGAACGAGCATCTTATTGGTAAGGTTGTTGAAGTGACAGCAAATGATATAACCTATAGCGGAAGACTTGTAGAGATGGGGGAGACCGAGGTTTACCTGGAATCTGACCTTGGCTGGATAGTTATTCCAGTCGAGCAGATTGCATCTATACGCGAGGCCTTATCAGGTTGATATCCTACCGTCAACCATTCTTAGTGTTCTATTACATCGTTTTGATAGAGACTCATTGTGTGTTACGATAACAAAGGCTATGCCTCTGTCTTTATTCAGTTTTATTAATAGATTGAATAGATCTTCTCCTGTGGCTGTATCGAGATTGCCTGTAGGCTCATCAGCTAAAACTACCCTGGGATTCATAATCAACGCCCTTGCCACAGCAACCCTTTGTTGTTCTCCCCCTGAGAGTTCTCCTGGTCTATGATTTCTCCTCTCATAGAGTCCCAGGTCTGAAAGGAGCCTTTCCGCCCTATCAACAATATCTTCCGTGTCTATTCTGAGGGTTTCCCTTGCTATCATACCTGGCATCATGACATTTTCTAAGGCAGTAAATTCAGGAAGTAGATGATGGAATTGAAAGACAAATCCGACCGTCTCATTTCTGAATCGGGTCAGGAATCCGTTATTTCTCGAAAATATATCAATGCCTTCATAAATGACCTTGCCTGATGTAGGTCTATCAATAGCTCCGAGGATATGAAGGAGAGTGCTTTTTCCCGCACCCGATGCACCAACTATGCTGACCATTTCACCTTCTTCTATATAAAGATCAACACCTTTCAGTACCTTCAGTTCACCTGCCTGTGTATAAAAGCTCTTTTCTATTCTAACGGCCTCTAATATCCTCATTCTTTGCCTGTAAGGTCTTTTATCTTTTCCTTTGCCTTCTCTATACCTTTCTTTGCTTTATCGCCTGTCTCCTTTATCCTGTCTGCCTTTCTGCCGAGATCCTCGGTCTTTTCCTCCACCTTCTTACCAAACCATCTGAACTTATCTCCTCCACTCGATAGAGAGATAATAAGAAAGGCTATGGCAGCGATTATGGCAAGGCATATTAACCTGAAGAAAAATTTAAACATAAAAGAGTTTAACAGAACAGGAGAATCTGAGGCAAGGATAGGCTAATTTTTGCAACGTTTGGGTATAATAATTAAGAAAGGAGATACTATGAATAACTATCCCCTTGAATAGTGCTATCCCTGAGAAGGGATAA
>JBKBUB010000106.1:0-5842 GCA_046290925.1 Thermodesulfovibrionales bacterium
GATTGGGTATAGTTTTTTACTAATTTGTTGTAAAGGCCTATCTGTCAGGGATTTTTGCCCTCAAGATTGCCCTCAAAAATATTTAAAGGATTTGCGGTTAGCCTTCAAATCGGAAACTCGGGTAAACCCAAAATTTGACATACGGTCAATCTATATGTTATTTTTATAAGTTTTTGTTCAACATGAACAACAGGGATAAAGAATTTATAGTGTCAATTGCTTCTGTCAGAAGATTAATTCATAAGAAAGGAGGTCAGATAGATGGCAGAAAAGGGTAAGTCAAAGACTGATGTTACAGCAAGGGCTGAGAACAAGGTAAAGGCACAGATCTGCCGCAACTGTGGCAACAAGATCGATGTTGTAATGGCGGTATCTCCATCGGGCAAGAAGAGGATGAGGCGCATCTGTTGTGGGGAGTAAACCTTAAAGTAAATGAAAGGGGCAGGTGTTCAACCTGTCCCCTTTTGGCTTTAATCCCACCAGTTGCATAAATCCGGAGGCTGGCATGCCTCAAAAATTAACACAAAAATTAGCCTCCGAATTTATGAAAACATTAAGGTTTATTTAACCGATGATTTTTTTTGGTGAAGTGGTAAAGTGGTTTATCCTATTTACCCAATGTATCGAAAAAATAAATTTTTTCGCAACACCTGCATTACTTTAAATGTATTTTTAGGGTTAAATTGGTAAAGGTGTCCGAAGAATTTACCCTCGATAGCATAAGAGATATACGGCTTTACCAGCCGAGGTCAGGTTATCGATTCTCTGTTGATTCCCTCCTGCTTTTCAATTTTATAAACCTTCAGAGGGTTGAAAGGATTGCTGACTTAGGCGCAGGATGTGGTATTATAAGACTTCTCCTTGCAAGGAAATATGAAAAATCAATAGTTGACCTTTTCGAGATTCAGCGAGAATTATTCGAAATAGCCAGAAAGAATATCGAGATAAATTCTCTTCAAAAACGCATGGAAGCATTTAATCTCGATATGAAAGAGATTCCTTCTTTTTACCCTCCCTTAAAATCAAACTTTGATATTGTAGTGTCGAACCCACCATTCAGAAAGATGAGGTCAGGGCGAATTAATCCTTATGAAGGGAAGGCAATTGCACGCCATGAGATTGCTATTGACCTTCAGGGTCTTGTTACTCATCAGAATTTCTTCTCAGGCCGGGAGGGAGACTCTTTATCATTTATCATCCTTCACGCTTATCGGAGGTGGTTATAGCGTTCAGAAAGAAGGGGATTGAGGTCAAGAGGCTCCAGTTTATTCATTCAAAGATCTTTGCTGAGGCAAAGATGGTTCTCGTTGAGGGTGTTAAGGGAGGAAGGACAGGGTTGAAGGTTGAGAAGCCTTTCTTTATATATAATGAAAACGGTGAATACTCGGAAGAGATGAAGGCTGTCTATGGTGATGAGTGATGGCAATTAGCTCATAGCTGTTAGCTCTTGGCTCATAACTATGAACTATGACCTATCACCCATCACCCTTCCTTACAATCTTTCCTTTTTTAATGTGCTCCATGTATCAGGGCTGGAAGGCATCTTACACAGACAAATTTGTTCTCTCCATCATGTACACAATTGAGATAGACAAAGTTTTTATCGTCCCTTCCACAGACAAAACATTTGATCTCCATCCTATCCTCCTGCCTCGTTTATCTCCTTCACAACCTTCTCTGGATCAACATTATGCATCATGGCGCCAAAGGCTATTGATTCCATCTTTATGCCAGGGCAGGTGAAACATCCATTTCCAAAATACTTCTCAATAACCTTTCTTGCCTCTGGATCGTTGATCACATCTCCGATTACTGTATCCTTTGTTATCTTCTTAGTTGCTGTCATTTTAAACCTCCTGTTTTGTTTCTAAGTTATCTTAACTTTAGCATGACTTTTCCTGCTATGATATTGCTCATATTATACTATTGTCCTTTCACCTAAGAGGTCACCCTTAACGCCTATGATCACCTCTTTAAGGGGTATATCCTTTCCAGACCTCTTTATAGCCTCCCTAAGAACAGCGGTCATGCCTCCGCAGCAAGGCACTTCCATTCTCAGGCATGTCACGGTCTTCACAGACATGTTAGAGAATATCTCTGTGAATTTTTCGACATAATACATGGCATCATCGAGTTTGGGACAACCAATAAGGACCTTTTTGTCACCTAAAAATCTCCTGTGAAAATCATGCACCGCAAAACCTGTACAATCCGCTGCAACGAGTAGATCGGCATTATTCAGGAAGGGGGCCACAGTCCCAATCAGCTTTATCTGTATTGGCCAATGTGAGAGTCTCGGTGTGCCCTCGTTTGCACCCTTCGATATATCCCCTACCGTTGAACAGGATGGGCATTCTTCAATATCTGTCTTTTTCATCATCCTTACCTCCTGTAATCTTTATATATCAAATATAGATGTTATTAGGGGCTATACTCAATGATTTATATCATAAAAAGGAATTAATAGGGGGTGGCAAAGACTAATACCCAGTAAGTTTTCTTACCATTTATAATGCGTGAAGCCCCGACGTCTTTAAACAGGGGATTCATAATGTTCTTACAGTGACCCTCGCTCTTCATCCAGGCACGAAAGATATCATCGGGGGTTCTATAGCCTTCTCCTATATTCTCGCCAAAGGCCTTCCATCTATAGCCTGCTGATCTTATCCTTTCGCCAGGGTCACTTCCATCTCGTCCGTTATGACTCAGTCTATCCCCTTCTGCCATATCTGATGCATGCACAGAGGCTGCCTTTGCAAGCCTTTTATCCCATTTGAGGGGATTTGAGGGTCTGTAAAATCTATCGCCACATGCACCTCCTGAAACACGTTTTCTATTTAACATCTTTATAAGCCGTCTCATCATAATGTCTTCTTGGCTCTCTGCGAAAAGTGACAGGTTGAAGATAGGTAATACTATGAAGCATAGTGATATTGTGACAATGCATGTAGTATTAGCAATCAAGAATCTTTTCATTAACTTTGCACCCCGGATGTATGAGATTAATCATAGCATTAAAATCTTATCAAGATAGTATAATTAAACAGAAACGATAAATGCTAAAAGGAGGAAGTATATGGATAGGTTCGTGAAAAACTTTATTGTCATGAGTATAATTTATCTCGCTATCGCTTCGATACTCGGTCTTTTAATGCTCGGTCACACGTCCTTATTGAGTCTTAAGTTTGTACATTCCCATTTAATGATGCTTGGCTGGGTATCAATGATGATCTTTGGCGTAGGTTATCATATATTGCCGAGATTCACAGGAAGACCCCTTATGTATCCAAAGATGGGAGAGTTGCATTTCTGGCTTGCAAATATAAGCCTTATTGGTATGCTTCTCTTTTATCTTTTAGGTAGCCTTACCCCAGATGTTTCCATATTTAGAAGTATTTCTACAGTATTTGGAGTTATTCAAGCTGTGTCTATATTCTTGTTCTTCTACAACATGTTATCAACGATGCTTAAAAAGGAGGGCTAACACAGGTTTTTAAGTTTCTTAATATCCTTTATGATGATCTTGCCCTCTCTATCTGAGACCATGCCGAGTCTTTTAAATTTGCTCATGGTTCTGATAGATGTTTCTACAGTTGTTCCGACCATCTCAGCAATATCCTGTTTTGTCAGCTTCATGTCAATCAATAAACCATTTTCTGTCTCTTTCCCTGTTTTGTCAGCAAGCTTAAGAAGAAGAGAGGCAATTCGAGCCTCAACGCGTTCGAGGGCGATATTCTTTAATGCCTCATGGGATTCCTTCATCCTATCGCTTAGTTGAAGTGCCATACAATACATGAGATTAGGAAATCTATCGAGGATCCTCATGAGATTGGATCGAGATATCTTTAAGAGTTCCGTGTCTTCCATGGCAATGGCATTGGCAGGATAGGGGAATCCCTTTATGACAGCAAGTCCGCCAAAGAAGTCCATAGGTGAAATGATCTCGAGGATGATCTCTTTTCCCTCCTGAGAGAGTTTTGTTATCTTTACCTTTCCATTAAGGACTATATAAAACCAATCGGACGGATCTCCCTCCGAGAATATGACATCCTTTTTTTTGAAAGAAACTTTGGTTATGTAGGGATGGATCTCTTTGATTTCCTCAGGGGTTAAGGAGTTGAAAAGAGATATCTTACTCAGATCAACCATTTATCTTATTTCTTAACACCTTCTCTTGCAATTGCTACCTTTCCTGTTCTAACAAACTCCTTTATCCCGATAGGCTTCATGAGTTCAATGAAGGCCTCTATCTTTTTTTCATCCCCTGTAATCTCAATAGTGTATGTCTTTTGGCTTGAATCAACAACCCTTCCCCTGAAGATCTCTGTAAGGCTCAGAACCTCTGCCTTATGCTCAGGCCGCGGTGTTACCTTAATAAGGGCCATCTCCCTTTCGACATGGTCAAGCTCTGTCATATCGATGACCTTAATGACATCGATAAGTTTATTGAGTTGCTTCGTTATCTGCTCTATAACCCAGTCATCACCTGTTGTAACTATCGTCATTACTGACATTTGAGGGTCTATTGTCTCTCCAACCGAAAGGCTTTCTATATTATATCCCCTTCCGCTGAAAAGACCTGCTACCCTTGAAAGAACACCGAACTTATTTTCAACGAGGACAGATATGGTATGTCTCATTTGACAGCCCTTAACCTCTTTTCTTTCTTTTCAGGTTCCTCAAATAGCATATGGTCTATTGGTGCCCCAGCTGGAACCATCGGATATACCTTTTCCTTCCAGTCCACTATAAAGTCCATTAAGACAGGTTTTTTGATCTTAAAGGCCTCCTTAAGAACAGGCTCCACCTCTGAGGGTTTCGTGGCACGAAGGCCTACAGCTCCATAAGCCTCAGCAAGAGACACAAAATCAGGCACTACATCGAGATGACTGTAAGAATATCTCTCATTATAAAAGAGTTCCTGCCACTGTCTGACCATTCCCAGGTAATGATTATTCAGTATGGCAACCTTAACAGGAAGTTTATTCACAACTGCCGTGGCAAGTTCCTGAATATTCATCTGGATACTTCCATCGCCAGCAATATCGATCACGAGTTTGTCAGGGAATGCTAACTGAGCACCAATGGCAGCAGGAAAACCATAGCCCATTGTTCCCAGGCCCCCTGATGACAGGAATGTTCTGGGCCTGTCGAACTTATAGAACTGTGCCGCCCACATCTGGTTCTGGCCTACCTCTGTTGTTATGATCGCATTGCCCTTCGTCAATTCATAGATCTTTTCTACGACAAACTGTGGTTTTATTACTGTTTCGGTCTTCGTATAGGTAAGGGGCCTCTCTTCCTTCCAGGCCTCTATTTGCCTAAGCCATGCCTTTCTAACTTCTGCCCACTGTTCCTTTATCTCTTCCTTCAATATCTTATTCAGTACCGTGAGGACATTCTTTACATCTCCAACAATAGGTATGTCAACCCTGACATTCTTTCTTATCGAGGTAGGGTCTATATCAATATGGACTATCTTTGCATGAGGTGCAAAGGCCTCTATCTTACCTGTGACCCTATCATCGAAGCGCATCCCTATGGCTATCAATAAGTCAGATTCCTGAACAGCCTTATTGGCATAATAGGTACCATGCATACCGAGCATGCCGAGGGAAAGATTGTGGGTGCCAGGGAAACCACCCAGTCCCATCAATGTCATCGTAACAGGGATCTCTGCATGTTCGGCAAGCTCTTTAAGCTCCTTGGAGGCCCCTGAGATAATTACACCACCGCCCGCTATAATAACAGGCCTTTTAGCCTTTCCTATTTCATTTGCTGCCTGCTTTATCATCCACTTATTCCCCTCATATGTGGGCCTATAACTCCTTATGTCAATCTT
>JBKBUB010000107.1:0-5841 GCA_046290925.1 Thermodesulfovibrionales bacterium
GAGTGGTTCTTATTAAACGGCACCACAGGTGTGGTCTTGATTAAGCTATCACATTTAATATCAAATCGCATTATAAAAGTTTTTGAGACATGCCAGCCTCCCAATTTATGCAAATTTAAGGATATAGATAACCGCATCGCGCATGAGGTGATAATTGATCCCTTACAAGGATGACAACCCTACCAGCACTTTTCCATTTGTTACGATAGGTATAATCGCCCTAAATATATCTGTCTTTATCTGGGAGTTCCTTTACCCATCAGGCATAGACCATATTGCCTTCACATTCGGAGCTATACCATCTAATCTGTTAACCTTTGAGAAAACGCAACCACTTCATCCTGTGGCAACAGTTTTTTCATCCATGTTTCTTCATGGTGGTTTTTTTCACCTCGCTGGAAACATGCTCTACCTCTGGATATTCGGAAACAATATAGAAGACAGTATAGGTCATATCAGGTTTCTGGTATTTTATCTTTTTGCAGGAATTGTGGCAGCCTATGCTCATGCGATCTCTTCTCCCCATTCCATCATACCCATGATAGGAGCAAGTGGTGCAGTCTCAGGAGTCCTCGGTGCATATATCCTTCTTTTTCCCCATGCCAGTGTTCATACTATAATTTTTTTCGGTTTCTTTTGGCAGATAATAAAGGTACCTGCCTTGATAGTTATCGGTTTTTGGGCTATTATACAGTTTGTTAATGGTATAATAACAAAGGGTCTGATGGCTGAAGGTGGTGTTGCATGGTTTGCCCATATAGGAGGTTTCCTCTTTGGACTACTTACTATCAGGCTCTGGTTACCGAGAAGGAGGTATAGAGGGTGGTTGTAATATGTCCTAAATGCAAGGTAAGGCTTAAGATACCAGATGAAAAGATAACCTCTGAAGGGAGCAGGTTTAAATGTCCCAAGTGCTCTACTGTAATGATAGTTAAGCGCCGACTACCAGGACCTGCGCCGCTTAGTGATAAAAAAATTCTCGTGGCCCATGAAGATACCACAATCGTAGAAAGGATAAAGGATATACTCTCTCAGGCAGGATATGAAATTGTTACAGCCTCGAACGGAATCGATGCCATGGTCACCGCCACAAAGGAAAGGCCCTTTCTCTCCCTTCTCAGCGTTTCATTACCAAAGATATACGGCTTCGAGGTCTGTAAGAGATTAAAAGAAAGACCTGAACTCAAAGATATCAAGGTCATACTACTTGCCTCTATTTATAGCAGTGCAAGATACAGGAGACCACCTGAAAATCTATATGGCGCTGATGGTTATCTTGAAGAACATGAAATTAATACTCAACTGCTCGAAAGGATAAATAGATTAAAGGAGACAGGAGAAAAAGTTGAAGAGTCAGTTCGACAGGACACAAAAGAAAAGTTATTAGAGGAACCACGGCCCGAATCCAAGCCTTCTGCTCCAGAAATCCAAGCCACTGCTCCTTCAGATATGATAGAGAAGGCCAGAAGGCTTGCCAGGACCATAATCTCGGATATTTACCTGTACAGTAGGACAAAATTTGATGAGGCAATAAAGAATGACAACTTCTTTACGGTCTTTGACAATGAGATAAAGGAGGGCATGAAGCTTTACAAGAGCAGAATACCTGAAGAGGTCAGGGCAACAGGAGATTATTTCAGGGAGGCAATAGAAAACTTCATAGAAAAAAAGAAGAGGGAGATGGCCATACAATGATAGATCAACTTCCCTCAAGCTCTTTTAGCGAATCAAAGATTTCCTCCACAAGCCTGACAGAGTCATCTATCATCATCTTCACCTTCTCTCTATCACCCTTTTGCGATGCCTCGTAGGCCAAGCGCCCTATCTCGTGTAGTCTCTTATGAGGCGCTTCTATTTTCTTGAAGGCATTAATATTTCCAAAATACTCCATTCCCTCACCATAATACCATTTACCCATCCTTGATCGGTCGGGTTGGAACTCCTCAGGTACAAATAGACTGGTCTGACCATCAAGCAGTTCTGTTAACCTCAATAACCACATCACATAATCTGCCTTAGTAATGCCTATCTTCATCTTTGGGTCGTAAAACCTATCGAGAAGTCTCAAAAACTCCTTAGCCCTTGAACTAAAATTGTTAAAAGATGACATCATCTCCTTTACTGACTCTGCGTTCTTCCTTGAGTCATCTGCAAGACCTGAGAGGTTAGTGGAGATCTCCACCACAGTAGCTGATTGTTCTTCAGTAGCTGTTACTATCTGATGAACCATATCGGTTACCTTCTGAAAACTAACATTTATCTCTTCAAAGGACTCATTGAGATGACGCGCCCTTTCAACAGCGCCCTTTACCCTGTCTACTGCGACATCCATCATACCAGTAACGCTCATGGTACCATCATGTATCAATGAAAGGATACTATTTATCTCCGAGGTAGCATTCGTTGTCCTCTGCGCAAGCTTTCTCACCTCATCAGCCACAACAGCAAATCCTCTTCCCTGCTCTCCTGCTCGAGCAGCCTCAATAGCTGCATTGAGTGCAAGGAGGTTTGTTTGATCCGCTATCTCCTTTATCATCACTACTATTTCGTCAATCTTTTTAGAAGATTCTGATAGGATCTTTACATTTTCCGATGCCATTCCTATCTGGCTATTCACCTCATCTATTGATATAACGGTATCATCTATAATCTTCTTCCCCTTGAGGGATATATCCGCTGCCTTCTCAGCAGCCTTAGCTACCGTATGTATATTCCGTGCAATATCACCTATTGTTGAGGATAACTCTTCGGTTGCTGTAGCAGAAGCGGTTGTCCTTTCAAGATCCCTCTCAATCTTCAGAGATACTTCCTTTCCAAAGATAGTTGGACTTATTACCTCCTTGAGGATATAAACTGTTTTATCAGCCACATCTCTAAGCACATGCCTCATTGTTTTTATTATCTCTGTAACATCTTTTGCCAGCTTCCCGAATTCATCCCCTGTTTCGGCTTCTACCCTAATTGTAAGGTCTCCATTGGCTACCTTTTCTGCTGAATCTCCTATACGATGCAAAACACCAACGACATACCTATTGATGAACCAGAAAGAGGTTATAAATGCTACTGAAAATAGCACTATAATAACAACAATCACGGTTGTAATCGTGGCTTTTATCTGCTTATTTATGTTCTCCTTGTACTGAATGAACCTGTTTCTTGAGTCATCGATTATCTCATTAGCAATTCCCATAAATTGCTTCGATCTCTCTGCCTGAACCGTCCCGAGTATGTTAATCGCCTCGCTAGCCCTTCCTGTTTTTACAAGCGGGATAAGTTCTTTATTTATAGTTTCTTTGAACGGAATCCATGTCTTTTCCATTTCCCTTATCCTTTCCCTGTATGTTCCCTGGCTCAGTTCTGATATATTTTCATCGCTCTTTTCTGAATACATGGCAATAACATCTTCCTGCTTTTCCCAAACATCTAACTCTTTTGCCAAACTCATCCTTAAAAAGGCAGCCCTGATTCCATTGATGTCAGCCTTGAGCTGTGTTATAAGCTGTATGTCATTGCTCAAGGCAATCATGGAATCGTAATTGGACTTGATACTCATGAAATTAATGCCTATAAACCCTAAAATGCCTATTATTAAAAAACTCATGAAGATATAGCCCATCAACACCTTTTTCTTCAGGCTGATGGAAAGCAATTGATTAATCAATCCCTTCATTTTCTCCTCCTACACAGCATTTATAATCTCTCCTGCCATCTCTTCGATGGGCAGGACCTTATCTGCAATGCCTGCATCCACAACAGCCTTTGGCATCCCGTAAACAACGCATGTCTCTTCGTTCTGGGCAAATATCCTTCCGCCTGTCTTCTTTAATTCGGTAAGTCCCTTAAGCCCGTCATTTCCCATACCTGTTAGTATTACGCCGAGGGACCTGCCAGGGAAAAATTCAGCCACAGAAAGCATAAGTGCATCCACTGAGGGCCTATAGATAAATTCATCCTTATTCTCTGAGATGCTCAAGATAGTCTCTATGCCTCTCACTCGTTTTACCCTCATATGACCCCTTCCAGGCGCTACATAGGCAATACCCTGCTTAAGAGGTTCTCCCTCTTCTGCCTCCTTTACAGTAATCTGGCTGAGTTGATTCAGCCTCTCAGCAAAAGGACCTGTAAAGTTTGGAGGCATATGCTGGGCTATGACAATGGGAGTTGGGAAATCCTTTGGCAATTTTGGGATTATCTCCTGAAGGGCCTTGGGACCTCCTGTAGATGTACCTATCGCAACGAGGTTTATCCTTCTCTCTCCTGTTGTTCTGACAGGCATTGACTTTGGAACCTCTACCGCCTTTGGAGCCACAGGTCTGAACTGTTTACCAATCCCTTCCGTGCTATATGCTTTATCTTCTCGATCAATATCTCTTTAATCTTTATGATGTTTATTGAGAGGTCAGAGAGGTTTTTTGGGATAAAGTCAACAGCGCCTAAGTCAAGGGCATCAAGTGTAACCTTTGCACCTTCAACAGTCAGGGAACTTACCATGATAACAGGCAAAGGATTCTTCTCCATTATATGCTTGAGTGCAGTAATACCATCCATCCTGGGCATCTCCACATCCATCGTCACGATATCAGGCCTTAACTTCTCAACAAGTTCTATAGCCTCAATCCCATCCCGAGCCTTACCTATCACCTCAATCTCAGGGTCCGATGTAAGCATACTGCTTAATGCGTTTCTCATGAAGGCTGAATCATCAACGATTAAGACTTTTACCATAAACCCTCCAACATCACTTTTACCTATCGCCCTTTGACCATAAGCTATTACCTGAATTTATACCTTAAACCACCCTGCCATTGAATTAACCCTTATTCCCGATTTTTCTTAAAATCCGAACTCTTTTAAGAGATCATCCACATCCTCCTGTGAGACCTTTTCAGAAATGCTCTCCACCTTTTTGCCATCCTCTACCTTTACTCCAAAGGTAGCTATTAATTTCACAAGTTCTTCCTCAATATCCCCTACAAGGCCTATAACCTTCTTTATCGCCTGGCCTGTTATATCCTGAAAGGACTGTGTTGTAAGTATCTCGGTGAGGTCGTCTTCAAGCCTGTTCTTGAAACCCTTAAGGTAATTAACAGACTCCTCGGGCTCCTTAAGGTTTCTTATGTGCGATGAGAGTTCATCCATGCTGAGTATATACTTCTCGACTATTCCCATTGTCTTATTCGCAGCCTCTTCAGTCTTATCTATCACAAACTGTAATCTGTCAATGGCGTTAGGCATCTCAACTGTCGTAATATCCTTAAGTCGGGGGTCAATGGCTTCTTTAAAGCTCTTTAAAGAGTCGTGGAGTTTTCTCGTAACCCTTCCAACCTCCCTAAAGAGCTCGTCCTGTCCTTTTGTTGATATTCCTACTATTGCCTCCTCCGCCCGTGTGTAATCCTGATTCGCCATAGCATCCATGAACTCAATTATCCTTGACATTACTGTATTACCTTCGATTGGTCCACCCATTCTTTTTTCGAGGAATTCCTTCGCATCCCTTAATTCGCTTACTCTTACCTCTCCACCTATTGTCTGGACAGTTTTGACAACCTCCACCTTCCCCTGCCCAGAATCCTTTACCTCCACAATCTCATCAAAAAGAGACTGATCTTCGTGAGGTATGAGTCCTGATGTGTCGAGGAGGACAAGGATCCTGCTGTCCAGTTTAATCACACCGCCAATTATCTCGGAGGCTTTATTGATGACATTCGCTGTTGGTTCTATCGCAGTTTCATCAATATTTATAACACCTGTAATGCCATCTACAAGAATGCCAAAGACCATCTTGCCCGAGGCAATTATTATTACCTTATCTCCCTTTTTCTCTGAACCATCAAGATTTGC
>JBKBUB010000108.1:0-5753 GCA_046290925.1 Thermodesulfovibrionales bacterium
ATATACCTCTTAGGTGGAAAGAAAAGCTTGAGAACAGGGGATATATCGAAGAATTAGCAGAAATGCTGTGGGAGAGGAAGATGGAAATGTTAAAAGGAAGGATCAAAGAATAGAAGGGGGAAAAATTCAATCATGGATCAGGTTATTATAATAGCTGGACTTTTTGTCCTTTCAACCATCTCTGGCATGCTTGGGCTCGGTGTTGCCTTTGCAGCAATCCCCTTCCTCGGGTTATTTCTTCCTGACCTTGTTCATCAGGTGCAGCCCCTTAGTCTTCTTTTAAATGGTGTTACTGCTCTCCTTGCAACAATTGGATTCTCAAAAAGCGGTTATGTTGACTGGAAGAGGGCTATCACCTTAGCGATTATTACCACCCTATTTGCTCCTTTTGGTGCATACCTCGTTCAGTTTATCAAACAGACTTATGTGTGGTACATATATTTTGCATCTGTTATTTATCTGGCATACAGACTTTTTAAACCTGTTAAAGAAAGGCCAGGCAGTGAGAATTTCGGGCTTGCGCTTTTACTTGCGATACCTATTTCAATCCTTAGTGGTTTTCTTGGTGTGGGGCCAGGGTTTCTTCTTATGCCCACGCTGATTCTGGTAGGTTTTAATTCAAAGAGGGCCGCTGGGATAAACGCCTTTGCAGTGACGCCACCCTCATTTTCTTCTCTCATCCCTCACCTGAAGACTGCCCACTGGGATGTTGGCCTGATGATCCCCCTTCTTGCTGCAGGTGCTATCGGTTCATTTATCGGAGCAAGACTAACAAGTCTTTATGTACCGGGTAATAAAATAAAACAGCTCTTTGGTATCCTGATTGTCCTTGTTACATTGTATAAAATCTATACCTTAATGAGATAGAAGGAGGCTTTAATGCTGAAGAAGGTGTTTCTGGTTATATCAATCGTCTTAGTGTTTTCTGGATGCAGTAATGCAGGCAGTATTGATGATGCATTGAACAAGGCAAAAAAAGAAGGCAAGGTTGTTATGCTTGAACTTGGTTCTGTTGGCTGCATACCCTGTGAGCAGATGAAGCCTGTAATGGAAAGGTTAAGGAGGGATTATAAAGGAAAGCTCGAGGTGATATTTGTAGATGTAAGGGTTGACCGCAGGAGTGCTCAGAGATTTCGAGTCTTTATGATACCAACCCAGGTATTCCTTGATAAAGATAGCAGGGAGTTTCACAGGCATATTGGCTATTACGCATATGAAGAAATCGTGCCTGTGTTGAGACAGATGGGTTTATAATGGAATCGTTATTTTCTAACATCCAGCACATTATCCAGAACCAGCACGGCCTGGCATTTATCGCTGTCTTTGTTGGAGGCATCATATCTGCAGCATCTCCCTGTGTGCTTGCAGCCATTCCCCTGATAATCGGCTATGTTGGCGGCTACTCCGGAGGGAACAAGAAAAAGGCCGCCCTCTACTCTCTGGTATTTGTCCTTGGCCTCTCTATCACCTTTACCCTGCTTGGAGTTGCCGCTTCAGTTATGGGACAGTTCTTTGGCTTTATGGGTAAATGGCTCTATCTCGGCTTTTCTGCAATAGCTGTATTGATGGGTTTGCAACTGATGGGCATAATCTCAATCCCTTTGCCTTTTCAAGGAACAAAAGAGGTCAAAACAAAGGGATTGATTGGAGCATTCCTTCTTGGACTGCTTACTGGCACGGTCTCATCCCCCTGTGCAACACCTGTCCTTGCCGTAATACTTGCCTATGTCTCAACGCAGGGTGATATGCTTTATGGGGGCTCTTTGTTATTTGTTTATGCAATAGGGCACTGCGCCTTAATCTTCATTGCAGGGCTATCAATAGGATTGACAGAAAGCATTGTGAGTTCAAGGGGTATCAGGAATTTCTCTCTTTATTCCAAACGATTTAGTGGAGCCTTGCTTGTTATAGCAGGCATTTATCTGGGAGCAACTAACCTATAAGGTGTTTTATATGAAACCCACACGCCGACTTATCAGCACAGGAGGGATGGAGATGAGAGGTATTTTCGTATGAAAAGATTCCTGGTCATTTGCAAATGCTGGTGGCAGGGAGGATAAAAGGCTGCATGGTGATGTCAGGATTATCTTGCATATCCCCCTGTCAGGGAGGAAATATAAGGAGACCCTGTAGCAAGACTGCAAGGAATTAAAGGTTAGATGGAGGATGTGAGATGAAAGAATTCAAAGACTATTTTGAAACCGCGCTGAAGTTTCATGGCCACAAATGCCCAGCCATGCCTATGGGTCTTAGAGCAGGACTGGCAGCAATGAAGGCACTTGGCGTAGAACGCTCAAAGGACAAGGAGCTATTCGTAGAGTCAGAGACAGGAAAAGGTCATGCGGCAGGATGTTTTCTTGACGGTGTTATGGTTGCTACAGGCTGTACTTATGGGAAATCTAACATCCAGAAACTCTACTACAATAAGATGGCCTTTACCCTGAGCGATACGAAGACAGGGCGTGCAGTGAGGGTATCTCTTAAGCCCGAGTTTTTTGAAAGGGCTTTAAACTCTCCTTTTGTACAGGAGAGGAAAAAAGGCGTGCCCCCGCAGGACATCCCTGCTGAGATAACCGATCCCCTTGTAGAGAGGATACTGGGCATTCCTGAAAATGAATTTCTGAACATAAGCGATGTCTTCCATAAGGAGATAAAAAAGGGATCTCCAAACTTTGATGTTAAGCGTTGCGACAGATGCGGAGAGGCTGTATTTACTGATAAGCTGATAAAGACACCTAATGGCAGGATGCTTTGTATCCCCTGCTCTGAGGCAGAAAAAACAGCAGGCAGGGCTTAATGCCCTGCCTGCCTTGTGAGGCGATATGGCAATCCCAATTTTAGCAACATTACTTGTGTTTATCTTTACAACGGTTCTTACAATAGCCGGTGTGGGTTCTGCCTTTATTGTTATCCCCACATTCTACTGGCTTGGCATCCCTCTCACCGAGGCCATGGCAATCGGTCTTCTGCTTAATGCAATCAGCATGACCTTTGCATCGGTCAACTATATCCGATACAAGCTTGTTCTGTTCCGCACAGCCTTGCCTATTATTGCGCTTGCCATTGTCTTCTCACCTCTGGGAGCCTGGTCAACGCAGTTTTTTCCGAAGAACACGCTTATCCTTTTATTCGTGCTCTTTCTGGTCTTTGCTGCCTCAATGATGCTCTTCTATAAGCCGAAGCAGAAAAAGGAGGGTCAGTCGTCAGCTGGAAAAGAATTGAAGACAGGAATCGGATTGGGCATAGGGGCCGGATATCTTGGCGGGTTGCTCGGCGTAGGAGGAGGGAACTTTATCGTCCCTGCCCTTGTCTGGATCGGAATTGATCCCAAGAAGGCGTCTGCGACCACGGCCTTCGTCGTTGTTTTTTCGTCGCTTTCCGGATTTTTTGGTCATGCGAGTATGGGCGCTGTTAACTGGAGACTGCTGTCCTTTGCTGCTATCGGCTCGATAGCTGGTGCCATCCTTGGTTCATGGCTTATGCACTGGAAACTTAATCAAAGACAGGTAAAAAAAGTGATAGGGATTGTTCTTTATGCCATAGCGGCGAAGATGGCATGGGAAATGTTTTAAAAAACCTGTAAAAAGGAGGACTTATGAAGCAAGCAATACCTTTTATTATACCGACGCTTTTAGCATTAGCAATACTGACCGTAGCCCCTCGTATCATGTATTCCAATACTGGCGAAGATACAGCCCCAGAGTGGTATTTCCCCGTGTGGCTTGGCACAAGCCCTTACTCGCCTGTTTTTTATATGTTAGATACTGAAAACAAATACGGTCGTTACGCAAAACAAACAAAAGTAATCACGCTCAAAGACCTCATTAAATTTCACGGCCATTTCTGCGGCGGCCTTGTAGAGAGCGCAGCAGCGCTCAGGGTCGCTTTTGATGTGCTCTTCCCAGACGGTATTGTTGACCGCACCGACTTGCGAATTGTTTCAAATAACTCTGCCTGTGGAGGTGATGTGGCGGCCTATCTTACAGGAGCACGAGCGCGTTTTAATTCGCATGTTATAGATAATTCTCTTACAGAAAGCGAGTTTTATGTCCAGCAGGTCTCTACCGGTAAAACAGTTCATGTAAAGCTTAACCCGGCTGTTTATCCTAAGGAGGTTAAGACGCAGATGAAAAAAATAGAATCCGGCAATTTTGAGCCCAAAGACATAGATATTTTTCAGGAGCTACAATGGGAATACGCAAAGCGTATAGTAAACAGACCCCTTAAGGATTCGTTTATAGTTGAGGAAGTCAAGGACTATAAATGGCCTGAGCCTTCATGCAGGGATTTGGGCAAAAGAAAAGACAATGATTATAAAAATATTCCTATAAAATAAGGAAAATACAGGAGTAAAATGGAAGTTGTAATAAAACCATGGCATGGGATACCGAGGGAAAATATTATGGCATCCCACTGTTGATGAATCAAAGTATATAAGCTAAGGAGAAACTCCTTATAAAGGCTATGGAAGAACTCAAAGAGAGGATAGAGGAGTTGAAGGTTTAACGATGATAAATCTTATCCTTGAGGCATCGAAGAAGGATAAAGAACTGCAGAGGTTTCTTGAGATTAAAAGCCTTAATTTTACCTAACGACATGAAAAACAGGACTTCACAAATTTTCATAATTTATTCGTTATTACTTCACAATATTTTGATATTCTTTACTCATGAAGAGGATGCACCTTTAGGTGCTGGAAAAAACTTTAACAAAATCCGGCTCAAGGAGGTAGTTATGGGTACAAAAAGACTCATAGGTTTAGTGGTTGCTTTTTCGTTGATTATGACCTCTTCCATGGCCTTTGCTGCATGGAAAGGCTGGCGCGGAAGCGGCGGATGGGGAATGGGTACTCAGTACCAAAGGATGTATAACCCTGCTACAGTGGAAACTTTAATGGGAACGGTAGAATCAGTGGATAAGATTACGCCCATGAAAGGTATGATGTATGGAATCCATCTTCTACTTAAGACAGACAAAGAGACTGTGTCTGTACATCTCGGACCAGGATGGTATATCGAAAGGCTCGACACCAAGATTGAAAAGGGCGATAAGATCGAGGTCAAAGGCTCAAGGGTGACAATGATGGGCAAGCCCGCTATTATTGCAGCAGAGGTGAAAAAAGGAGATAATGTGCTCGTTCTCAGAGACGCATCTGGTATTCCCGCCTGGGCAGGATGGAGAAGATAATCTGAGATTTGAAATCCAAGGAAGCCCTGCTTTGAGCCGGAGGCAGGGCTTACCAAGAGGAGAAAGTCATGTCACTAATACTTGCAGAGAATATTCAAAAAGAATACAAGAAGGAGAAGTGACTATGAAGGCGTTAAAGGGGTTGAGCTTTGAAATAGGTTCTGCACACATAGCACTTGTTGATATGATGCCTGAACTGCATAAAAAGGCGAAAGGCGGAAAGATTGCCTTGCAGCTTGTCACCATTCTTTTTGGTATTTTTCTGATGTGGTAGTTGAAGATAATTTTTGAGCATTAAAACAGGAGGTGTAAGATGGAAGTTGTAATTAAACCGTGGCACGGGATACCGAGGGAAAATATCAAGTGGCATCCGACTGTTGATGAATCAAAATGCATTGGCTGCGGCATGTGCGTCACAGGATGCGGAAGAAAGGTTTACGGCTTTGATTATGAGAGGAAGAAATCCATAGTTTTGAGGCCTCATAACTGCATGGTGGCCTGCGTGACCTGCGCAAACACATGCCTGAAGGATGCAATCAGCTTTCCTCCTGTGGAAAATGTAAGGG
>JBKBUB010000109.1:0-5623 GCA_046290925.1 Thermodesulfovibrionales bacterium
TTGATTAAGCAATCACATTTAATATCAAATCGCATTATAAAAGTTTTTGAGGCATGCCAGCCTCCAAATTTATGCAATTGGTGGGTTAATACACGTTTTAAAAGAGGTAATGAATATGTCTGATTTCAGAAATGCCTATGATCCTGAAGGAATTGAGGAGAGATGGTATCAGGAATGGATTGATAGGTCCTATTTTAATCCTGATAGGAGCAATGGTAAGCCTTACTCAATAGTCATCCCCCCTCCGAATGTTACAGGTTCACTCCACATGGGCCATGCCTTAAATGCAACGCTCCAGGATATCCTTATTAGATGGAAGAGGATGCTCGGTTTCAAGACCCTATGGCTACCAGGAACAGACCACGCAGGCATAGCAACCCAGAATGTTGTAGAAAGAGAACTGGCAAGAGAAGGCACTGACAGGCATGCCCTCGGTAGAGAGGCCTTTATAGAAAGGGTCTGGAAATGGAAGGCAGAATACGGAGGGAGGATAATAAACCAATTGAAGAGACTCGGTGCCTCCTGTGACTGGAGCAGAGAAAGGTTCACCCTTGATGAAGGTCTGTCAAGGGCAGTCAGGGAGGTCTTTGTGAGACTTTATGAAGAGGGCCTCATATACAGGGATAACAGGCTCATAAACTGGTGTCCCCGATGCCGAACAGCCCTTTCGGACCTGGAGGTTGAACATGAAGAGATAGAGGGTATCCTCACATATATAAGGTATCCCTTTTCTGATGGCAGCGGATACATAGTTGTTGCAACAACGAGACCTGAGACCATGCTCGGTGATACAGCAGTGGCTGTAAATCCTGATGATGATAGGTATAAAAAATATATAGGTTTAACGGTTGCTCTTCCACTCACAGACAGGCATATCCCGATTATCTCTGATTCAGCCGTTGACCCCTCCTTTGGAACAGGGGCGGTTAAGGTTACCCCTGCCCATGACTTTAATGATGAGGCGATAGCGAGGCGTCAGACTCCTGTTCTTCCTTTTATTACTGTAATCGGCGAAGATGGTCGGATGACTGCCCAGGCTGGAAACAGGTACTATGGCCTCGAAAGATATGAATGTCGAAAGGCAGTTGTATCGGAACTCAAGGAACTTGGCCTGATAGAGAAAGAGGAGAGACATCGCCATTCGGTCGGACATTGTTACAGGTGTAAGACAATAATAGAGCCATTCCTTACCCCTCAGTGGTATGTTAAGGTAAAACCCCTGGCGGAAGAGGCGATAAGGGCAGTGAGAGAAGAAAGGGTAAGGATAATCCCTGATATATGGGTCAACACCTATTTTTCATGGATGGAGAATATCAGGGATTGGTGCATATCGAGGCAGATCTGGTGGGGCCACAGAATCCCTGTTTGGTACTGCCAGAAAAAAGGAAACTCAAAATGCGAACAGAAGAAGGGGATAATAGTATCGAGAGAGACCCCCAAAGAATGCCCCTATTGTGGTTCTACTGACCTGAAACAGGATGAGGATGTCCTTGATACATGGTTTTCCTCGGCCCTCTGGCCCTTCTCCACCCTTGGATGGCCTGATGACACTGCAGACTTGAGAACATTTTATCCAACGAGTGTGCTTGTAACAGCCTTTGACATCCTCTTCTTCTGGGTAGCCCGGATGATAATGATGGGTCTTAAATTCATGAAGGAGGTACCCTTCAGGGATGTGTATATTCACGCACTTGTAAGAGACTCAAAAGGTGAGAAGATGTCTAAATCAAAGGGAAACGTCATTGACCCCTTGATTATGATAAATAAATATGGAGCCGATGCCTTCAGATTCTCCCTTGCAGCCTTTGCAGCCCAGGGAAGAGACATAAGGTTTTCGGAAGATAGGGTTGAGGGTTATAGGCATTTTATAAATAAACTATGGAACGCAACGAGATTCATCCTGATGAACATCGACAATCTGATTGAAAACAGAAAATCGCTTGCCCTTATCTCTCCTCTAACAGAAGGTAAAAGCCCAAAGAGTATACCTGAGAGATGGATATTGAGCAGACTTGCTGCCACGGCGGATGAAATAAACTCATCCCTTGAAAATTACAGATTCAATGAGGCAGCAAACAGCATATATCAGTTCATCTGGCACGAGTTCTGCGACTGGTACATAGAGATATCAAAGGTCAGGCTAAAACCATCAGATGGAGAATCGATTCAAAAGGCTCACAATGAAAAAGAGCAGCCCTATTATGAGAGCCTTTCCCTCTCGACCCTTCTCCTTGTACTTGAGAGTTCCCTGAGACTACTGCATCCTTTCATGCCCTTTGTAACAGAGGAGATATGGCAGAACACCAGGAGTTACTTACTCGAAAGGGGCATAAGAGAAGAGGGATTATTTGGGGTTGGGGTTGGGGTGTGTGAAAGCCTCGTTATCTCTTCCTATCCTGTGGATTTAAAGAGAGACGATGAGGCCGAAAAGGAGATGTCCTATATTATCGAAGTTGTAACGAGCATAAGAAACATAAGAGGGGAGTTAAATATTTCTCCTAATGCTGATATAATTGTATTAATCAGACCATCCAATGATTATATTGAAGGGGTTATGAAGTCTAATATGTCTGTGGTGGGGCGTCTCGTAAGGGCATCAGAGGTTCAGATTGGAAGGGACCTGAGGAGGCCCGAGCATTCGGCCATCACGGTGAGCCCGAACTTTGAGATATATATACCTGTGAAGGGTTTGATTAATATAGAGGAAGAGATCAACCGATTAATCAAGGAAAAAAACAAGATAGAGGAGTCATTGAGTTTTCTGAGCAAGAAATTAATGAATGATGAATTTCTGAGCAGGGCACCACAGTCAGTAGTGGAAAAGGAGAGGGGTCGTTATCAGGAGCTTATACTGAAAAAGGAAGGCATTGAGAGGGGGATTGAGAGATTAAAGGAATGGAGGTAAAGATGGATGAATTGACAGAGAGAGATTTAGAAGGGGAGAGCCTCGACTTTGTGGAGGCTGAGTTCGCCAATATCAGGCAAAGCACTATAAGGGCCGTAGAGGGTGGACATATTGAATTACAGCAGGTTGGTGCCTTAAGTATCGATGGAGAGAGGATAGAGGCAACTCAGAGCGCCTCTGCGATATTAAGGGGCAAGACGGTAAATCTCAACCAGAGCATAAGCCTACTGTCCATTGGTGGAAACAATGAACTGAATGCATCTTTCTCGCCTGTTATGCTTTCGAGGGATAGTGCAAATATAAACAGGTCTGCTGTTGGAATAGTGGGAGGCAAGGAGGTTAAGGTTGAAAATTCATCCACCCTCATGATGATCGCTGGTAAGGTCGAGGGAAATGTTACAACCCTCCTCGACTGGCGCTCTGCCCTTGCCCTCGGTGCAATAGCAGGTGGTGTTATGGGATTAATGTCCCTCCTCAAGAGAAAATAAACATGCGTGTCCCTGAAAGAGTAAGGAATATACTTCGGATAGCCATTGAAGAGGATGTAGGTTATGGAGATATTACGACCCTGTCAGTCATACCTGAAGAAAAAAGGGCGAGGGCTGTAATTATATCGAAGGGCAATTTCATCGTAGCCGGGATACCCTTTGCTCAGGAGGTATTCAGTCTCATTGACCCTGATATAGACTTCACTACATTTTACAATGATGGTTCAAGGGTAAAAAAACGGGATATTATTGCTGAGATAACAGGAAGGGCGAGGACTATCCTCACAGGTGAAAGGGTATGTCTTAATCTGCTGCAAAGACTTTCAGGCATTGCCACAATGACTGCTGCCTTCGTTGAAAAGATAAAGGACCTTAATGTAAAGATCGTTGACACAAGAAAGACAACACCTTCCTTGAGGTTTCTTGAGAAATATGCTGTCAGGGTCGGCGGTGGCTATAATCACAGGTTCGGTCTTTACGATGGGATCCTTATAAAGGATAACCATATTGAGGCGGCAGGTAGCATAATCAATGCTATTGAAGCGGCAAGAAGGTATCATCATCTATCGAGGATCGAGGTTGAGGTCGAAAATGTCAATGACCTTAAGGAGGCGCTGAAGGGAGGGGCCGACGTGGTAATGCTTGATAACATGACCATTGAGGAGATGAAAGAGGCGGTAAGGCTTGCAAAGGGAAAGGTAATATTGGAGGCCTCGGGAAACATAAATTTAAACAACGTAAGGGCTGTAGCCGAGACAGGCGTTGACCTTATATCGGTTGGTGCAATAACTCATTCAGCACCTGCTGTTGATATAAGCATGAAGATAGTATCAGGCCATAGCTAAGAGATTGGTATGCCCAAAGGGATCGAAGCCTTCCAGAAAGAATAAAAGGCTGTTCAATTCTCTCGGCATGTTTTCGAATACAACATTTAGGTTTACCTAAACGTTGCTAAATTAGCCTGATATTTGGTGAATTGGTGAAGAGGTATCGGCATTCACCCATTCATTTGAGCCCCGCACCCATCCCAGACAAAACACAAGGAGGAGAGGCACGCCCTTACTCTCTGGGATGGGTGCGGGGCAGCCTCCTAATTTATGAAACTTTTAGGGTTTACTTATTCATATCTGGTATGTTATAAAAGTTGATACACTAAATGGAGGAAAAGATGAAAAAGAAAATACTATTACTTGTAGTGCTAATACCTGCCCTTATTATATCCTGCACTAAGAAGACAGAACAAAAGGCAGGTACTTATGTTGCTAAGGTTGGAAAGACTTTGATAACAGAAGCAGATGTTGAGAAGGAATTCAAGAACCTTCCACCACAGATTCAAAAGGTCTTTGAAGGTAAGGAAGGAAGGGAGAAGTTCATAGATGAACTTGTAAAAAAGGAGATGCTTTATCAGGAGGCAAAGAGCAGAGGTCTTGAAAATGATGCCGAATACAAACAAAAACTCGAGGATTTTAAGAAATTAACCATGATCAGTCTTCTTCTTCAGAAAGAGATCGAGGATAAGGTTAAGGTAGGGGACAACGATGCAAAGGCATACTACGATAGTCATAAAGAGGAATTTATGACGAATAACCAGATAAGAGCAAGTCATATACTTGTGAAGACCGAAGAAGAGGCAAAAAGCATATTTAATGATGTCAAGAAAGGAGCCGATTTTGCAAAGCTCGCGCAGTCAAAATCAATAGATTCGGGTTCAGCAAAGAATGGCGGAGACCTTGGCTATTTCTCAAGAGGACAGATGGTCCCAGAGTTTGAGAGTGTTGCCTTCAAATTGAAGGTCGGAGAAATAAGCAAACCTGTAAGGACCCAGTATGGCTACCACATAATAAAGGTGACAGAGAAGAAAGAGGGTAAGCCGATTGAGTTTGATAAGATAAAGGACCTTGTGATACAGAAATTGACGGCAGAGAAACAAAAAGAGGTATTTGACTCGTATATAGAAGGCCTTAAGAAAAAATATAATGCCGAGATAAAGAAGGAGGCACTCAGTTCCCCGGAAGGCTCGGTAGAGAAGAAGTAAACTCAGACCTTCGGTATTAAATAGACACAGGCCTGTGACCCGTCAGAGAGCCTCTCCTTGTGAATTATATCTCTAACACCGAGCAGGTCTTTCATAAGTTCATGATCATTTATACAGGCCTCTTTGAATCTCGTTGCTACCTTATAAATGAGGCAATTATATTGTTTAAATTTGAAGTATCTCTCATCCTCATCA
>JBKBUB010000010.1:0-13707 GCA_046290925.1 Thermodesulfovibrionales bacterium
ATCTCGAAAGGATAAGCCTTTACGAGAAAAGGGCAATCGAGGATTATTCAAGAAACCTTGAACAACTGAAGCAACATGAAAAGCAGCTAAAAGAACTCAATGAGAGACTTAGAAGGGATGAGGAAAGGATAAAACTCAACGAGGCAAGTCTTCTTGAAAACAAGAAAGAGAAGGAGACGCTACTTGCATCGATTAGAAGGGAAAAATCCTCTCATGAGGCGATGATCAAAGAGTTGAATGAGGCATCAAAGAAACTCCTCGACCTTCTAAGGGAGATGGAGAAAAAAGAAAAAGAGAAAGAGGATGTTTTCGCTGGTAAAGGATTCCCGTCACTGAAAGGGAGACTCCCCTGGCCTGTAAATGGCAAGGTTGCCATACCTTATGGCAGCCAGGTTGATCCGAGATTCAATACGCCTGTCTTCAGGAATGGTATATACATAGAGACAGTTGATGAGACCGTGAAGGCCGTTTCAGGGGGAAAGGTCGTCTTTGCAGACTGGTTCAAAGGATACGGAAACCTTGTGATAATAAATCATGGAGAAGGCTATCATACCCTTTATGGAAATTTATCCGAGACTTTTTTTAAAACAGGAGATATAATAAAAGAAAGGGAAGTAGTTGGGAAGGTTGGGGAATCAGGTATGCTTAACGGCCCATCCCTTTATTTTGAACTAAGATATAAAGGGAAACCCCTTAATCCCCTTCAATGGTTGAAGAGAAAATAAATACTGGAGGTTAGGATGAAGAATAAAAGAGTGAGGCTTGTTGTAATATCTGCCCTGGTGCTTGCTGTACTGGCAGGTATGATGCTCGGTAGATGGTCTGTTGGTCTTGTAGATGCAGAGGTGGAGGGATACGAAAATCTTAAGACCTTTACAGAGGTTTTATCCCTTGTTAAGAAGAACTATGTGGAAGATGTAAAGACAAAGGAACTTATATATGGTGCTATTAAGGGGATGCTGAGTTCCCTGGATCCGCATTCGGGATTCATGACACCTGAAGCCTTTAAGGAGATGCAGGTGGACACTAAGGGAGAGTTTGGAGGAATAGGGATCCAGATAGGGATAAAGGACGGACTTCTTACGGTAATAGCGCCTATTGAGGATACACCAGCATATAGGGCAGGCATAAGCGCTGGAGACAGAATTATCAAGATAAACGACGAAAGTACAAAGGACATGGGTCTTCACGAGGCTGTTAGCAAGATGAGAGGGCCAAAGGGGACAACGGTAAAGATAACGATTCTCAGGGAAGGCTGGAAAGAACCAAAGGAATTCACGATCACGAGGGATATAATAAAGGTTAAGAGCGTTAAATATAAGGTTATTGATGACAGGATCGGATACATAAAACTCACTCAGTTCCAGGAGCAAACTGCCTCTGATTTATCTGCTGCCCTGAGTAAGCTCTCAGAGGAAAAGATAGACTCTCTCGTGCTCGATATGAGGAATAATCCTGGCGGTCTTTTAAGCAGTGCAGTTGATGTTGCAAGCCAGTTCCTTACCCCTGGAAGGCTTATTGTTTATACAAAGGACAGGTCAGGCGAAAAGGTTGAGTACCAATCAAGCGGAAATCGTCCTTTCTATGATAAGCTAACCATGGTTGTTCTTGTTAATCAGGGTAGCGCAAGCGCCTCAGAGATAGTAGCAGGTGCGTTGAAAGACTGGAACAGAGCGGTTCTTGTGGGAGTCCAAACCTTTGGGAAAGGCTCTGTTCAGAGCGTAATACCACTTAGCGATGGTTCAGGCATAAGATTAACAACAGCGCGCTATTATACACCTAAGGGTATCTCGATTCAGAATACAGGGATTACGCCTGATATAATTGTCAAGTTAGAGGCAAAGGATGGAAAGGAGCATGTTGTTGTAAGGGAAAAGGACCTCCAAAAACATCTCAAAAATGATCAAAGGGACGAAAAAGAAGAAAAGGAGAAGGAGACGGCACCAATAGAGATATCTGAAAAGGATGATACCCAATTACAGAGGGCAATAGATCTGCTCAAGACATGGAGGGTCTTTAGCAAGGCAGCAGACCATCAGCCAGGCAGATAAAGGTGTCGCGGATTATCTTTGATATAGAGACTGTTGGAAAAGACTTTGACTCCTTTGACAGGGTTACCCAGGATTATCTCCTTCGCTGGGCAGAGACTGATGAAGAGATAAAGGAGGCAAAGGAGAATCTATCCTTTTACCCTCTTACAGGAGAGATCGTCTGTATTGGCATGCTCAACCCTGACACAGGCAGGGGTGCTGTGTATTTTCAGTCACCCAATGACCTTCTTTTGCCTTTTGAAGAAGAGGGGATTAGGTTTCAGTCAGGTAATGAAAAGGAAATAATAGAATGGTTCTGGAATGCAATAAAGAGTTATGACCAATTCGTGACCTTTAATGGAAGGGCCTTTGACTGTCCCTTTATAATGATAAGATCTGCAGTTCATAAGATAAGGCCAACGAGGGATCTGATGCCTAATAGGTATAATGGCACACATATTGACCTTCTCGATCAGTTGACCTTTTATGGTGCCTCAAGGAGGAAGTTTAGCCTCGATATGTGGTGCAAGACCTTTGGGATTAAGAGTCCAAAGGAATCGGGGATAACAGGATATGATGTAAAGGAACTCTTTAACTCAGGAAGGTATGTTGATATTGCCAGATACTGCCTTGGTGATCTGATAGCCACAAAAGAACTCCTTGAATACTGGGAGAAATATATAAAGTTTTCTTCATCGTGACCACAGTGCGACCGGCTATAGTGCGACAGAGCGATAAAGCAACAGAGCGACCGTCTTATGGTAGCACGGCTGCAAATGTAGGGGCGCGTTGCAACGTGCCCCTACGTAGCCATGATATCCATGAGGAATGTGGTGTCTTTGGTGTCTACAATCATCCTGAGGCTGCGAACCTGACCTATCTCGGTCTCTATGCCTTGCAGCACAGAGGACAAGAGGGCGCTGGCATATGCTCCTCTGACGGAAGGCAACTATACCTCGAAAAGTCAATGGGACTCGTTGCTGATATATTTACAGAAAAGAGACTTAAAAGAGTGCCAGGTCATATCGCAATAGGACACAACCGTTATTCAACAGCAGGAAGCAGCGTCCTTAAGAATGTTCAGCCAATAGTGGCTAATTTTGCCCTCGGTTCCTTAGCTATAGCACATAATGGGAATCTTGTTAATGCCTTTAACCTCAAGAGGGAACTCGAAGATGAAGGAGCCATATTCCAGTCTACATCCGACAGCGAGGTAATAGTTCATCTTATAGCGCATGCGAGGGCAGAGGATATCCATGAAAGGATAATCCAGGCCCTCGGAAGGGTCAACGGAGCCTTCAGCCTCCTCATTTTAACAGAGAAGGAACTCATTGCTGTAAGGGATCCCTTTGGTGTAAGACCCTTGAGCCTTGGACAGGTTGATGGTGCCTATGTCATCGCTTCCGAGACCTGTGCCTTTGACCTTATTAATGCGACATATATAAGGGATATAGAACCCGGTGAGATGCTCATTATTAATGAGGATGGATTGCGCTCTGTCAGGGCACTTACGAGTATCAGAAGGGCTCACTGTATCTTCGAATTTATATACTTCTCGAGGCCTGATAGTTATATCTTCGGTTATCAGAATGTAAATGCCATAAGAAAGGAATTTGGTCGACAGCTTGCGAGGGAATCCGTCATTGATGCTGATCTCGTGATCCCTGTTCCAGACTCAGGTGTACCGGCAGCTCTTGGTTTTTCCGAAGAAAGCAGGATACCCTTTGATTTTGGTCTTATAAGAAATCACTATGTAGGAAGGACATTTATTGAGCCAAAGCAGACCATAAGACATTTTGGTGTAAAGATAAAACTGAACCCGATAAGGAAACTCATCGAGGGTAAGAGGGTTATAGTCGTTGATGATTCCATTGTAAGGGGAACTACATCAAAGAAGATAATAAAGATGATAAGGGAATTGGGAGGCGCAAAAGAGGTTCATCTGAGGATAAGCTCTCCACCTACGATTGGCCCCTGTTTTTACGGTATAGATACTCCAACAAGGCAGGAATTGATAGCATCGAGCCATATGATTGAGGAGATAAGGAAATACATAACAGCCGATTCCCTTGCCTATCTCAGCCTCGAAGGTATAAGGAAGATCGTTCCTGATTCTCAGAACTATTGCACGGCCTGTTTCGATAATGATTATCCTATACTTTTCCCTGGTGAACAATACGAACAGATGGAGTTGCTTTTCAGATAAGGAGTTTTAGTGCATTCCTTAACAGAATCTATTTCATCGATCTTCAAAACTAATCTCGCTGTAAAAAAAGACGAACGTATCCTTGTTTTTACAGACAGGATCAGGGAGGGAGAAGTTCTCGATGTAAAGGAGCAGTGCAGGAGAGAGAGGCTCAGAGACATCGCTATTCTTACTGCTGAAATAGGTAAGGCCTTTGGGAAGATACTTTTTTATGAATACCTCTCCACGATGGGTCATGGGATTGAGCCGCCCGAAGAGCTATGGACCATAGCCTTTGGTCAGAAGACATCAGGCGAGTTAAAAAAACACGGACTCTTAGACTTGCTCATAAAAAAGGAGATTACTGACGAGGGGATAAAGAAGGCGGAGGCAATAATCTCAAAGAATAAGAGAACCGCTGTGGATGCAGTCATTGCCCTTTCCAATTATTCAACGTCTCATACGAGGTTCAGGGATTTCCTTACAAGGGTCTGTGGATGCCGTTATGCAAGTATGCCCTTATTTGATGTCACAATGTTTGAAGGCCCAATGAACGTAGACTGGAGGAGATTATCTAAAAGGACAAGGGCAGTTGCAAGGATTATTAATACTGCTGAAGTTATCGAGATAAAGACCCCTAATGGCACGCTTATAATACTTTCCAAGAAGGGGAGAAAGGCATTGTCAGATGATGGAATATTAACAAAAGCTGGCGCTTTTGGAAATCTTCCAGCAGGGGAGGTCTTTCTTGCTCCTGTTGAGGGGACTGCCGAAGGAAGGCTCGTCCTTGAATGGGCACCGACGAGGGAACTGAGATCACCCATAACCCTGAATGTAAAGGACGGGAGGGTAGTAGATGTTGTAGGTGATGAACCTTTTGTGGATTACCTTATCGGAAAGATAAGCGAGAGGGAGGAAAACAGGAATATTGCTGAACTTGGTATAGGAACGAACGACAGTGCTAAGAGGCCTGACAATATCCTCGAATCAGAGAAGATCTTAGGAACGATTCATATCGCCCTCGGTGATAATAGTTCCTTTGGTGGGAAGGTGAAGACGCCCTTTCATCAGGACTTTGTCTTCTTTAGGCCAACGGTAAAACTTAGAACAAGGGATAATAAATCTTTTTACCTTTTGAAAGATGGCGGGTTAATGATATAAAACAGAGGTCATTTATGATTCAACGAACTGACAAGACGATAGAGGCTATAGTTGTTTATATAACCGCACCAAATGAAGAGGAAGCAGCAAAAATAGCCAGGACCATCGTTGAGGAAAGGCTTGCTGGATGTGTGAATATTGTTAAGGGCATACGTTCAATATACAGTTGGCAGGGAAAGATAGAGGATGAGTCTGAGGTTTTGATGGTTGTCAAGACGAGGAAGGAACTCTTCGAATCATTATCAAAGAGGGTTAAGGAACTCCACAGTTACACAGTACCTGAGATTATAGCCCTTCCAATTATTGAAGGTTTTGATGATTATTTGAACTGGCTTAAAGAGGTGACGGGATGAAGGATGCAGCCTTTACTGATCTGATATGTAAGGGTTTTTGTAGCTTTTATAAGGAGGGGAAGGAGGAGTTTACCTGTGGGGCATACAATTTCCTTGTAAGAAACCTTACAGAAAAAGAATTAAGTAACCAATCAGTAAATATGGAAAAGACCCCTGATCTGTCCTTTGATGATTATATAAAAAGCACTGTTTGCAGTAGATGCGAATTCTTAAAGGAGGATTGCGATTTCAGGGCTGGAAAGCATTCACCGCCCTGCGGTGGTTATGTGGTAATAGAGAAACTGATGCGAACTTACCAGGTTTGAAAAAGCCTTCTCAGGTTTCTTAACTCTGATTTAATTCCTGTTGCCTTTTCGAGGGAATAGTCATTGAAGGTCTTTACATTAAATCCCTTTTCCCCTTCTGTTAATTTTATGGCCCCATCCCTGTCAGTCCTGAAAATTTTTGTGCCAATATTGCCGAGTCTTTCCATTGTCTCTTCATGGGGATGGCTGAAGGGGTTTTCTCTGCCCACACTTATTATAGCTATCTCAGGGGATACAGCATGAAGAAAGGCCTCTGATGAGGAATGCCTGCTTCCATGATGACTAATCTTAATTGCATTACTACTCAACCATCTGCCCAGATGCAGAAGGTCTTCTTCAGCTTCCTCTTCGATGTCTCCTGTCAGAAGCAGTGATGCATCCTTTTTACTCCTTATCCTCAGGACGAGGGAATATTCATTACCTCCCCTTTCTGATGATGCGTAGAATCCATTGTAGGGGTGAAGGACAAATATCTCGAGACCATCAGATTCGATCACATCCCCTCTACTTAATCTCTTAATAGGGGTCTTTATATTATCGGTATAAAGGAGCAGCCCATTGTCCCATATCTCCCCTACTCTCAGTTTCCTCAATAGCCTCCCGAGTCCCCCTGAATGGTCATTATCAGCATGGGTGAGTATGATTGAATCAATGTAATCCTTCCCCCTGAATCTGAGGTAAGACTCTGCCTCTCTGCCTGTTTTGCCTGTGTCGACCAAAAAGGTCTTTCCCTTTGGTGTCTCTATTACAATGCAGTCGCCCTGTCCAACATCCAGAAAGGTTAGAGAAAGGTCTTTATTAAGTATCCCTGGCAAAAAAACGAGGGATAATTGTGTAATGCAGAGGAATAGTAGAAATTTCAGCCTTCCTGTTATCTTAATGGATGAAGGGGAGCAGGAGATCAAGATAAATGTTATGACAATGACATAAAAGATAAAAATAAATCCCATTGGAATGTCTCTGATTAGGATGGCAGAGAAGGGAAGTGATGATAGTGATTTAACTGACAGGATAGCGAGGTCTGTTAAAGACAGTAGAAGCCCTTTTAATGGAAGGTAGCCTGTGAGGATAAATATGAAGGATGATAAAAGGGCAAAGGGTAGGACGATAAGGCAGATTAAAGGTGTTAGAATGATGTTTACAAATGGTGATATTATGGAAAGATAATGGAAATAATAGGCAACGATGGGGGCTGTTCCCATGGATACAAAGAGGCTCATTGTAAAGGCGATTCTGAGTTTTGTGAGGAGCCTCCCTAAAATCTCCTGATGTTTGCGAGGATTAAAGATACTTTTGAAAAAACCTCTCGCTGCCTCGCCTCCATATCCTGATTCGGAGTTATTTATCCCTTTTACGGAATAACCGAGAAAAAGGACGGCTATAAAGGAGAGTTGGAATGATATGTCATTAATAGATGATGGTTCCCAGAGCAATATAAGGGAGGCAGCAAATAAGAGGGAATTAAGCCAGTAGCCTTTTCGGTTTGTAAGGAGTCCAAAGAGGAAGATGTTTATCATGATGAATGAACGGATCGCTGGTAGGCTTGCCCCTGAGATAAGCAGATAAAGGATGAGAAAAGGAAGGGATAGAAAGGCAGATAGCTGAGCTGGTGTAAGATAAATTGTTAATCTTCTCAAAATCGGATGGGGTAAGAGGGAGATAGAGAACCTTATCACAAAGAAAAGAAAGGTTGATAGAAGGCCAAAGTGTGTCCCTGATATGCTCAGGATATGGGCAAGACCTGTTCTGCTGAAGGAATCCCTTACCTCGTCATTTAGACCTGACCTCTGGCCTGTTATAATGGAAGAGAGAAAGGCACCGCTGTTTTCAGACTCTCCTTTGAGATACCTGTCAAGTTCTTCCCTTTTCCTATTAATCCCTTTCTGAATTTTTATTAATAGATTTTCATGAGTTGCTGTCGAACTGCCCAACTCTTGAACCATTTTAAGGGTAATTGCCTTTTCATGATACGAACCAGGAATTTTTCTGCCCCTGGTATCTAAAACCGTAACGATAAGTTTGTATATCTCTCCTCTTTCCAATTCAACATTGGAGATCAGGTATGCTTCTTTCCCTTTGAGTCCTTTTATGCTATCCGGGCTATCAATGGAAGAAATGACACCCCTGTAAAGATGGCTTGATAAAAATGTTGGATAGTCCGAAACCTTATCTCTCACAGAAAAATGGATATTCAGTTGTTTACCTGTCATCTCCTCAACAGGGAAAACCCTTTCAATTCTCAGATAGCCATACAAAATCCCTGTGAGAACAAGGAATACAATGATAGTCCTTTTTTTAAATAAATTATATACAAAGATGAGAGATATAATTTGAATGGTTAAAAGGGGAAAGAAGTGAAAGATGTTAAAGAGGAGTATGCCTGCGATAAAGGCAATAAAATAACTCATGTCACTTGCATAAACTTAGTTGAGTTCCTCCTCGATAACAGAGGCAATTGAACGGGCGACAGCCCCAGCAATGGCAGGATCCATTGCCTCAACCATTACCCTGACCTTGTTCTCTGTCCCTGAAGGTCTGACTAAAACCCTTCCTTTATTCTTGAGACGGGATTCAGCCTCCTTAATAGATTCCATGATTCTTTGGCGAGTCGATAGATCAATCCTCTCTTTGACAGGGACATTGATGAGAATCTGCGGATAGGTCTCTATACCTTTAACGAGTTCCGAAAGATGCTTTCCTTCCCTCTTCATGGTATAAAGCATCTGAAGGGCTGTAATCGGGCCATCACCTGTTGTATTGTAATCGAGGCATATGATATGGCCTGATGGTTCCCCCCCAAGAATATAATCGCCATCGATCATCCTTTCTGCAACGAATCTGTCACCCACCTTTGTCCTTATGACGCTTATGCCCTGTCCTGATAGAAAGGCCTCGAGCCCTGAGTTTGACATCACTGTTGTAACAACAGCATTATTTCTGAGCCTTCCCTCTTTTTTCAACTGTACAGCCCACAGACCGAGAACCTTATCACCATCCACAACGTCTCCCTTTTCATCACAGAAAAGGGTTCTGTCTGCGTCTCCGTCATGGGCAATACCAATATGGGCGTTGTTATCTTTCACAGCTTTACAGAGGTTTTCCATGTGCAGAGAACCACAGGAATCATTTATGTTCATACCGTCAGGCCTATCATTAATTGTGATTACATCGGCGCCGAGTTCTCGTAGAACCCACGGGGTTACCTTATAGGCAGCGCCATTGGCGCAGTCAACGACGACTTTTAAACCCTCGAGGGTGCTTCCCCTCGGAATGGTTGATTTTATGTATTCTATGTATCTGCCTGTTGCATCATCGAGTCTGAAGGCCTTTCCTATATCAGAACCTGAAGGCCTTTTATCAATAATTTCGTTGCCTGTTACTATCCTTTCAATCCTTTCCTCCAATTCGTCAGGAAGTTTGAATCCATCAGAGGAGAAGAATTTTATTCCATTGTCCTCAAAGGGATTATGTGAGGCTGAGATAACTATGCCCGCATCCTGCCTCAATGCCCTTGTAAGAAAGGCAATGCCAGGGGTTGGGAGAGGGCCTGTAAGGGTTACGTTCATGCCCATTGAGCATATTCCAGAGGTCAGGGCGCTTTCTATCATATAACCTGAAATCCTTGTGTCCTTTCCGATGAGTATCATGTTTCTGCCGTGTTTCCTGACAAGGACAGAAGCAGCAGCCATTCCTATCTTCAGGACATTTTCAGGTGTCATGGGATACTCATTCACCTTTCCTCTTATTCCGTCTGTACCAAAAAGTCTCATTTCCCCCTCCCTCTTATCTTTATAGCAATCTCTACCTTGTCCCTTTCAGGCTTTATCTTTTTCCCTGCGAGGTCAAGGCTTACCTCCTGAGTAAGGTTATCCCTCAGACCTGAAATATCAACAGGTTCGGTATATAAGAAATTTATCCTCTTTAATTCAGAAGTTATCCCTTCAATCCGTATCTCTTCAGGGATGGTTTTGATAGAGCTGACAGAGTAGCCCCTATCAGGTTTTCCCGTTATGACAGGTTTAACAGGAACCTTTTTTGTTGTCTTTTCCTCAAGAATAACCCTTAGGGAGGATGGGTCAATCCTTACGACCGAAACAGTATTAGGAAGACGTATATCTCCCGCCCGAATCGGCAGTTGAGCCTCCCCTTTTTTTGCTCTGCTCAGATCAACGTTTATTCTTATGTCTCCCTGTTTTATGTTTTTGATAAATCTTTCATAGCCCCTTATGACGATATTGACTGTCTTAATGTCGTATCGCACTATATCAAGACCTTGGGGTATATTCACAAAATCTACAGGGACATCAAAGGATGCCTCTGTCAGACCTTTCGAGGTAACGAAGAGCCAGAGGATAACAGCTATTAAAAGCGCTGCTGTCTTTAATGGTATATTTTCAGTAAAGGCCTTCTGTAACCAGGTCTTTAATCTCATCTCTTCCTTGTCCTCGGTTGTCTCTCTCTTACAGATGTAAAGAGGTCTGTCAGCATGTCCCTCAATGTTCCCATATCGAGAGGGGATTCAAGCTTTCCGTTTATCGCCATTGAGATTGTACCTGTTTCTTCGGATACTATTATGGCAATAGCGTCCGTTTCCTCTGTGAGGCCTATGCCCGCCCTGTGTCGTGTGCCGAGGGTCTTGCTCAGTTCTGCGCTCAGTGCTATTGGTAGAAAACATCCTGCCGCTATTATCCGGTTACCCCTGATCACTACCGCTCCATCATGTATCGGAGAGGTAGGATGAAATATACTGAGCAATATCTCCTTCGATACCTTTGCATCGAGAGGAGTCCCCATCTCCACAAAGTCCTTAAGAGAAGTCTCCCTCTCGATCACTATGAGGGCACCTATCTTTCTATTGGCGAGAGCTACCGCTGCCTTCACTATCTCGTCAAGGGACTTTAATTCCTCTGCCGGGGTAAAGGCCTGGAGAAACCTTGCCTCTCCCATCTGAGCCAGTGCCCTTCTGATCTCGGGCTGAAAGAGAACTATCAGGGCTATAACGATCTGCGCCCAGAAACTCTGTATTATCCAGTTCATAGTATAAAACTCCATGTAGCCAGAGATTAGAAAGGCCAGAAGCAGAAAGCCAAGGCCTATCAACATCTGAGCGGCCTTTGTTCCCTTTATAATTAGGAGGAGGCGGTAGATGACAATTGCAACCAGTATTATGTCTATTATGTCCTGCCATCGAACCTGGCCGATAAGTTCCATGTATAATTATAACCTATTACCTTTTACCTATGGTTGTTTTACCAAAGGTTGCAAAATTAGCCTATCGTTCATAGTAGGGGTTCAAAATCTTGAACCCCTACTTCTAATTTCAAGGTCTTCCAATACTGAAATACTTAAAGCCAAGCAGCCGCATCTTTTCAGGGTCATAGATATTCCTGAGATCGAAGAAAAAGGGCTGCCTCATGAGTCGTTTTATCCTTGTAAGGTCGAGGTTCCTGAACTGATTCCATTCCGTCACTATCACAGTGGCATCAGCCCCCTTTACCGCGTCATAGGAATCTTCACAGTAGGTTATCTCAGGAAATATCTTTCTTGCATTCTCCATCGAAGCAGGGTCATAGGCCCTTATTATTACACCCTCCTCAAGGAGTTTATTAATCAGATAAATCGAGGGTGCCTCTCTCAAATCGTCTGTATTGGGTTTGAAGGAGAGGCCGAGAATAGCAATAGTTTGACCTTTCACCCTGCCGATACCCTTCTTGATCTTATTAAAGGCAAGTTCTTTCTGTCTTTCATTTGCCACAACCGCTGCCTTGATTATTCCTAATTCCACATTATGTTCCTCTGCAATCTTGAGGATAGCCCTCGTATCCTTTGGAAAACAGGAGCCACCAAAACCAGGTCCAGCATGGAGGAACTTTGGCCCTATCCTCTGGTCAAGGCCCATCCCCTTAGCAACGATATTCACATCTGCCCCGACCTTTTCACAGAGGTTCGCTATCTCATTAATAAAAGATATCTTTGTGGCTAAGAAGGCGTTAGAGGTATACTTTATTAATTCTGCCGTCTCTATATCTGTAATTACAAAGGGGGTTTCTATTAAATAGAGAGGTTTATAAAGGTCTTTCATTATTGCTATGGCCTGGGGGCTTCTTGCGCCGAGAACAACCCTGTTTGGCCTCATGAAGTCCTCGATTGCAGCACCTTCCCTGAGAAATTCAGGATTCGAAACAATATCAAAGGGTTTCGAGGATAAGGTTTGTTCTACACCCTTTCCCTTTTGCCGCCTTCTGCTGAGGTTTTCTGATATTATTTTCTCAATCCTTTTCCCTGTGCCAACAGGAACGGTGCTTTTGGTGACAATGACTTTGTATTCGTTGATATGTAGAGCTATTTTTTTTGCCACTTCATCAATATATGTCATGTCAGCAGAGCCATCACCCCTTGGAGGCGTACCAACGGCGATAAAGATAACGAGGGATTCTTTAACAGCCTCACCAATATCGGTGGTAAAGTTCAGTCTTCCCTGTTTTAGATTTCTGCAAACAAGGTCTTCGAGGCCAGGCTCATAGAAGGGTATAACACCTTTCTTCAGTGCCTTTATCTTCTGTCTGTCCTTATCAACACAGGTGACGAATACACCAAATTCAGCAAAGCAGGCACCTGTAACAAGACCAACATAACCTGTTCCAATTATGCCAATGTGCATGAATATAGATATTACCAAAAAACTTATCCATTATCAAATGTATCATTTTATCCATAACTGTTGCAGTAAATACACATTAAATATACATAGTGGCTCAATGAAACCTCTTTTAGAGGCGATTGCCTTTTGGTATGTTTATTGCTAATAATAAAATGTTATTTTTTCTTGACAAACCGATGCCTTTATGCTATAAATTAACACAGCTTGTGAGTAATATTGCTGATGATTGACAACGAGACTGTTGAAAAGAATATAAAGAGATACCTCGATATGCTTGCTGAGGATTTTCAGGGTAGGATTGGATTTATTATAGACGAGGTGAAGGCTGTTGAGGAGAGGCTCAATAATAAGATAGGTTCTGAGGTTAAAAGGCTAAGAGAAGACCTCATCTTCAGGATAAATGAAGTAGAGATAGGGTTGGATAAGAAGATCGATGCCGGGATTAAGGCGCTGAAGGTAGAAAGGAAGGAGAGTATAGGGATTGTTGACAGGAGGATCGATACCCTCGAGAAAAAGATCGATGCGATGAATAAAAGGATTGATCTTCTTAATATTAATAAAAAGGGCGATTCCCTTGAAAAGGGGCTGAGTCAGGAGATTAAAGGATTAAGGAATGAGTTGCTTGCTCACAGGAATAATACGGAGATGCATGTTCAAAGGATTGGTAAAAAGAAGACTAAGGAGTCTGCTTAAAGGGCTTCCATTGGGAGCATAAGGGCTATGCGCCCCGGCAAAAAGGAGGTGATAGAAGGAGAGTTAAATCTATGGCCTGTTATTTTTACAGGCTTAAAGCACAAATCTTAAGGTTTGAGTGATGCCGCCCTTGGCGGTAAAAGACTGAACTAACCAACAGGAGGGTTAGGAAGTGAAAAAGTACTTAGCTTTAATGTTAGGTGTATTGTTTGTCCTTGGCTTTGCAGCCACCTCCTTTGCCATCCATGCCGAGATCCCTTCAGAGACTCAGGCAGTTGTGGCAAAGGGAAAGACCCAGATCACCATTGGTGGTGAGATA
>JBKBUB010000110.1:0-5565 GCA_046290925.1 Thermodesulfovibrionales bacterium
CAAGAAGCCTTTCCACCTCACCAAATCCACAACCTTTTACATTAGGGTCTCTGTGCATATTTTCCACTATCCAGTCATATATTGACTTTGCCTTGTCATAAATCGTCTTCTTCCCTTTTGTTATCTTCGTAGCATAGTCTTTAACCTTTTCAGTAAGGGGTAGACTCTTTGATGATTTGAGATACATTGAAAATTCTTCCTCAGCAAAGGGCAGTTCCTTTTCAGGAAAGTTCTTTGTTATAACCTCTTTTCTCTTTACTTTGAACTTAAAGGTGAGCAATCTATTCTTCATCTCGCTGTTCCATTCTGCATAAAGAATTGCATTACCGTATTCGCCTTCCCTGTAGATGCCTGAAGAGGAAAAGTTCCCGCTCAGATTAACGTCCAAAATATCCTGATTTTTGTCTGATACGGGATAGGGTATCCAGAGCTTAACATTTCTGGCATCTTCAGGTGCAGAAAGATCAAATTTAATCGTTACTTCAGCAATCCTTTCCTTTGCCACAACCTGTGAGGCAAAGAACATTAAGAAAGAGATGACAAATATTATTTTTTTCATAGGTCACTCCTTTATTTAGTCAAAAATTCTATAAAAAAAATTTTAATATCCACAATTGTGAATTGTCCAATAGTTATTTTCAATCTTAAAAAGAGGATTTATAAAAAAATCCTATAAATACCTATGGTATGAGGTCTGTTAGTATTGCGATTATGGCATTAAGAATAAGAATGATTCTTTATTGGAGAGGAAAAACACGTAGGGGGAAGGGAGGCCTTTGGCCTCCCTTAACTTTGGAGCACGGATAGGTGACTGATATTTAATGGTCCCATAAGAGACCCTTTAGGAAAACGGCCTAATCGGAGGTGTGCATTTTTTTAGCTTGACATGCTTTTTCATAGGTGACCCCTTTTTGTGCCCTCCCGTTCTTTGCCGATTATGACAGTCTGCTTATCTGTCCTGCATATACTAAAGCGAGTCTGATGATAAAGGCTCCGATAAGCACCATTACAGCACTTAACTTCATCCTGAATATCTGGGAACTGCTGAGAGCCTCCCCTTGTTCCTCCCTGACCTCAAGGAGTTTAAGCACGAGGGCAAGGGGGAAAAGTATCCAGATAGCAATAATCGCAACAGCATATAGAAAATACTGGCTGCTGAAAGAAAAAAACGGCATTATAGCATCCCTGTGAGGACCTGTTGATGTGTAATGCCCGTAGAAGAACAGGGCTATAATGACAAGCTCTGCAACAATAAGCCAGATGTCTATCTTAGTAAAAAAAAGCTTGACAGAGGTTCTTCTTGCCATCATAATCCCAAAAGCCGCACCTGTAGAAAGCGCCGAATTCAAGAAAAGGACAGGGAGAATAGAGGAATTCCATAATGGCCTTGCAACAAAGGCGCTCAAAAGCACGCCCGTATATATGCCGAGGAATATCCCGAGTCCGAAGTTAACAGATGCCAGCTTCCTCATATAAGGATACAGCCTATCCGACCATCTCTTCAAGACGTCAAACCTGAGCCAGTCCCTCTCTTCTGGAGGCACAACCGATAAGGCATACAAAAAGCTTACAGGTATTATCAGTCCAACTCCCCAGGCGCCCCACGACATCGGCGATAATGGCTGAAATGAGAGGTAGAACCAGAAGGAATTGAATTTCCTCTCGACATCAAGCCATATAAAGAACATACCTATTGCCAGTATAACCGGCGCATACATAGGAGCCTTTACACAGCAAGCCTTATCAGCAGACAATTCTTTGGATTTTCTCAGATTTGCTATAGCAGACATCACCCAATAACCCCTGCGTAAACCCCGCAAAAAAAAATATAAACGACTATTCGCCAGTCCCATACTTGCAGATGCGGATATGTAATGACATTAGTCCCTGTTATTGTTAACTCCGTCATTTTAACCCCCTATTTTACTCTGTATGGTTCTCTTTATATAAAAAACCCTCGGTAAGGTGCCTGCCTCTTTTATTCTAACAGCAACATCATTTTCTTTTAAGAGTTTAGATACCGAACTACCGGGGTCATCAAGGTCTCCAAATATCCTTGACCTGCCAATGCAGGTTTCCACACAGGCAGGCAATTTCCCTTCCTTCAAGCGATGCTCGCAGAATGTGCATTTATCGGCAAATCCTTTGTCAGGGTCCATATACCTGGCGTCATAAGGACATGCCGCAACACAGGCCTTGCAGCCAACGCACTTTGTCTTATTGATCTGCACAGTACCATCCGGCCTTTTATGAGATGCACCTGTTGGGCAGTTATATACACATGGGGGGTTGTCGCAGTGATTGCAGAGTTCAGAACGTAATTCCATCCTCAGTTTCGGGAATTCTCCATTAACCTCCTCAACAACCCTCGTCCTAAAATGACCATCAGGCACATTGTTTTCTTTCTTACAGGCAACAATACATGCCATGCAGCCCACACATCGATTCTGGTCAATCACCATTGCATATTTCGGCATCCTAAACCTCCTTTACTATCTTAACGAAATTGACCCTCATGCCGGTTGAGCCGCATATGGGGTCAATAGCATATTTTGTTATCAATCCCTGATCATCTGCGCCCTTTAAATATACATTCTTCAGTTCTTTTGAATTACTGCCGAATCCGTGAACCATATAGACGCAATCGGTCCTTATCCTCTCGGTAACCTTGACCCTGATCTTATTGCTCTTTGCGCCATCCTGATTGACCAGTGTTACATAATCTCCATCGGACAGTCCCAATTTCGTTGCTGCCTTTGTATTCACCCAGACGGCGTTCTCCTTGAACAATTCCCAAAGAGATGGGTTGTTGGTAGTCCTCGTAAATGTATGGACAGGGCTGCGGCCATAAAGGAGTCTGAACCAGCCGTCAGAGGGCTGCTCTATGGGCCTGTATCGGGGGATCGGGTCAAACCCCTTTTCTTTTAATTCGTGGGAATACAGCTCTATCTTTCCACTTTTTGTCTTAAACTCAGGCTGATTTGACTCTGTTATATAAGGATTTGCTGTATCAGGAATACCGATGAACCCCTTTTTCTTTAAGTCTTCATAATCTATATTACCAGCCTTACATTTGGCCTTAATGACATCTTCGAAGGTATTCCAGGAGAAATAATCCCCGATACCAAGTCTTTTGGCTAATTCCTTTGCAATCCACCAGCCTTCTTTTGAATCATACATAGGCTTTACCACAGGCTGTCTCAGGGCAACTCCTAAAGATCTTCCTTTTGCTACAACAAGATCATCGTGCCGTTCAAGATAGGTGCATTCCGGAAGTATCACATCAGCCATCATCGCTGTATCGAATGGCATGACATCTACGACCACTAATAGGTCAAGCTTATTTATCGCATCTATCGTCTCTTTTGGGTTAGGAATCGTTTTTAAGAGGTTCGTTCCGGTAACAAGCCACCCTTTTATTGGGTATGGCTTTTCTGTCAGTGTAGCAGTCCTTATAGCCTGAGTAACGCCTTCGCTTCCTGCAAACGGATAAGGAGCAGTGTTTACTGGTTCTTTAGCCGGTTTAGGATATTCTTTGATTGAGAGGGGATAGCCTGGAAGCTTCGCCTTTGTTGCAAGATATATTCCGCCTTCTCTTCCCCATGAGCCGAGCAAGGCTGTGAGTAAGGCGAGGCATCTCTCTCTCTGTGTATCATTACCATGCCACGCAACATGCCTGCCAGGATGAATACATACTGCTGGTCTATATCTGCCCATTTCTCTTGCGGTCTCAACAATAGTAGCAGCAGGGATTTCTGTCTCTTTTTCGGCCCACTCGGGCGTATATTTTTTGACCTCTGCTGCAAGTTCCTGAAAACCTGTTGAATATCTGGATATGTAGTCTCTGTCATACCAACCTTCGCTGATAATTATGTTAATCCATGTGAGAAGAAGCGCCATATCCGTGCCCGGCTTTATTGGCAGCCAGTATGCAGCCTTTCCAGCAGCGGTTGAAAATCTCGGATCAACAACTATAAACCTTGCCCCGTTGCCAATTGCTTCCGCAAAATCCTGTACCTGAGAATTATGCATATTCTCGCCAAGATGGCTTCCAATAAGCACTACAACCCTGCTTTTCTGCAAATCAAGTCGTTCAGGAGAGCCAACGTCCTCTCCAAAGGTCAACTCATAACCGACCATGCGCGCCCCCCTGCACTGCGCAAAAGACGGGAATGCGAAATTAGGGCTTCCGAATGCCTGTATTAAATGCAGAAAATATGTCGTAGGCGAGCCGTGTGAAAAGAGGGCAATTGCTTCAGGGCCATAATTTTCTTTTATCTTCAGCATTTTTTCCGCCACAGCGTTTAAGGCCTCATCCCATGACGCCTTTTTATACCTTCCCTCTCCCCTTTTGCCTGCATTTATCAGCGGATACTTTAACCTATCAGGGTCGTACAAAAGCCCAACTCCTCCGTTGCCCCTTGCGCATAATTTGCCTCTGCTTCCAGGATGTAAAGGATTCCCTTCAAGCCTGACAACCCTTCCATCCACCACCTTTGCTATAGCCCCACATTTCCAGAAGCACATCTCGCAGTATGTAGGAATATAGCTTACTGTCTCGGAGGGTTTCCTGCCCATTGCCAGAAGAGAATTAAATCCCGGCATATTCAAAGCAGTGATTCCCCCTGTAATTGTGGCCGCCTTCAAAAAATCCCTTCGGGTCATTCCCATACCCTCTCCTCCTTAAACCATAGCGAGTAAGTTACAGAGTTTAGTAACTAATTAAAGTTTATATGCCTAAAATTATAATTGTCAAGTCATCGCGTTTCCTCGGTAGCGTCAAGATTTCTGTGTAAATTCATCTAAGGGTTTAATCCTCCATTGATCATTTAAATGGCTAATTACTGCATACACGATCCTCTCTATAGAAGATGTATTGTTAAAGCAACTCATTGGTCTTGTCCTTCTTCTTACTTCCCTGAAGGCCCTCTCTATTACATTTGTCGTCCTTAGCTTTACCCTCATTTCCTGTGGTGTATCATAAAAGTTCAATAACTCCTCTAAATCCTTCTCTATGCACCTTACTGCCTTAGGATAAATACCCCTCCAGTTCTTAGCCCACTCCTTCCATTCCCTCATTGCCTCTGCCTTTGAAGAGGCAGAATATATCCTCCTTGCTCCATTTATGCATTCCCTTAAATCCCTCTTCCTTAAATAATTCGCTACATTCCTTAGCTTGTGTGCCCAGCATCTCTGCCTCTTCACCAGGGGATATACAAAATCCACTGCATTCTCAAGTCCAGGATTTCCATCAGTTACTATCAGGCTAAGCACTTCCCCCTCAAGTCCACGATTCTGAAGTTCCTGTAAAAACCCTATCCACTTGTTCTGGCTCTCACTATTAACTACCCTGAAGTCTATTATCTCCCTCCTGCCATCTATCTTTATACCATAGGCTGTTAACACATTCCTCTTCTTCGTCCCCATCCCCGTCCTCTCCTTCAATACCACTGCATCTAAAAATAAATATAAATACCTGTCCTCAACAGGCCTCCTGTGAAATTCCCTTACCTCTTTATCAAGACTCCTCGCTATGTTGGATATCGTCTGCGCACTGAATCCCTC
>JBKBUB010000111.1:0-5539 GCA_046290925.1 Thermodesulfovibrionales bacterium
GATATAAGTGCCAACAAACTCCGCTGGATTTTCAAATCCTGCTTTTTTGGCAAATGACTCAGTAGCCAGGTAGCGGGTGACGGTATCTTCCTTGATAAGATTTTCCCCAGCCAACAATTCCAAGCCATAGGTTTCTATAAAATATTCATCCCAGGAAGGGCGGATAAATCTTCCATTTCCGTTATTTTTTCCCATTTTTATCTTCCTGTCCCTATCCACACTTTGTAAACCCACAGTTATGGCAGACAACGCACCCACTCTCATGCTCTACGCTTCCTCCACATTCAGGACAGGCACCGATCAACATCACAGGATTGCCATTATCTTTATGCCCGTTGCCACCCTTTTCTGTCTTTTGATTGTACTTTTCGATGGCCTTTGCTATCGCATCAGAGCAGGAGAGTATCTTTCCACCGTTACTCCATGTCTGCTGGTGACAGGATATTCCCTTGAGTTGTTTGACAACCTCTGCGGGGTCTATATTTGATCTGAAGGCAAGGGAAACGAGCCTGCCTATTGCCTCGGCCTGACTGGCGGCGCAGCCTCCTGCCTTACCCATCGATGTGAACAACTCGAATAGATGGCCCTTTTCGTCCTCATTTATGGTCACATAGATATTGCCACATCCTGTCTTTATCAGCCTTGTTGATCCCTTAATGAGGTCAGGTCTTTTACGTGGTACTATCTTACCTGTCTGATTGGTCTCTCCTGATTCATGATTCGAAGATGCTATCTTTTTTGTCTTACCAGTTGAAAGTACCTGTTCTTCCCTTGAACCATCCCTGTAAACCGTCACGCCCTTGCAGCCAAGTTTATACGCAAGGAGATAAACCTCCCTCACATCATCAGGAGTTGCATCATGAGGGAAATTTACTGTCTTTGAGACAGCATTATCAACATATTTCTGGAAGGCAGCCTGCATCTTCACATGGTCTGATGGTGTTATATCGTGGGCTGTGAGAAATACGGCCTTTATATCCTGCGGTATCTCTTTAAAGTCCTTGATACTTCCTGCCTCGGCAATCCTCTCCATAAGCTCCCTGCTCCAGAAACCTCTCTCCTTCGCAACCCTTTCAAAATAGGGATTCACCTCAACAAGCTTTGTCCCTTCCATTACATTCCTGACAAAGGATATGGCAAAGAGGGGTTCTATCCCTGAAGAACAGCCTGCTATGATCGAAAGGGTGCCTGTAGGAGCTATGGTTGTTATAGTAGCATTCCTTATTGGGAATCTTCCATCGTATATACTTCCCTTGTAATTCGGGAATACCCCTCTGTCTTCAGCAAGTTTTATCGATGCCTTCCTTCCCTCGGACTGTATGAATTCCATTACCTTTTCTGCGAGCTCTACAGCCTCGTGAGAATTGTAGGGTATCCCTAACTGAATAAGCATATCTGCCCATCCCATAACGCCGAGTCCTATCTTTCTGTTTGCCTTTGTCATCTCTTCGATCTTTTGCAGGGGATATTTGTTTACATCAATGACATTGTCAAGAAAGTGAACTGCCTTCCATGTGGTCTCTTTTAATTTCTGCCAGTCGACCTCATAGGTCTGTGTTCTGTTTTCTGTATCCTGTCTTCTGATTTTTACCATCTTTGCAAGATTTATAGAACCGAGGTTGCACGACTCATATGGTAGCAGTGGTTGCTCCCCGCAGGGATTGGTTGATTCTATCTCACCGAGAGCAGGTGTTGGATTTGCAGCATTGAGCCTGTCGAGGAAGACAATACCCGGTTCTCCATTCTTCCAGGCATGGTTTACGATAAGGTCAAAGACCTCTTTAGCCCTTAACCTCTTGACGGCCTTCTTTGTCCTTGGATTTATTAGCTCATACTCTCTGTCCTCAATAAGGGCCTTCATAAACTCGGATGTCAGGCCAACAGATATATTGAAATTGTTGAACTTAGTATTTTCGTCCTTGCATTTTATGAAATCTACAATATCTGGGTGGTCTACCCTTAACATGCCCATATTTGCACCTCGTCTCGTTCCACCCTGTTTGACGGCCTCAGTAGCTGCATCAAAGACAGTCATAAAAGAAACTGGACCTGAGGAAACCCCCTTTGTTGAACCAACTACATCTCCGCCTGGCCTGAGTCTCGAGAAACTGAATCCTGTCCCACCACCTGACTTATGGATTATAGCAGCGTTCTTTACTGCATCAAAGATAGACTCCATTGAATCCTCGACAGGAAGGACGAAGCAGGCACTCAGTTGTCCGAGTCTCCTGCCAGCATTCATCAATGTAGGGCTATTAGGAAGAAAATAGAAAGATGTCATCATGTCATAAAAATCCTCTTCAGTCCTGATTATCTCGCCTTCAGGCAATCCGTAAAGGGCATCTGCCCTTGCCACATGCCTCGCTACCCTCCTGAAAAGATCTTCAGGCGTTTCAACAACCTTCCCATCTTCGTTCTTCTTGAGATACCTCTTCTCAAGAACCCTGAGGGCATTTGGATTAAGATTAATAGAGCCTGCTAAATTCATAAAAACCTCCTTCCTGACCCCTATTTTTAGTATTTCTTGGATTATTACCGTTCATTTAACCACAATATGTTGTGCTTGTCAAGCAGAAAATTACCCTTTAATTAAGTCATTGTTTTTTATATCTTTTCCTGGTGAAATAACTGTTAGTCCTTTGTTAAAAATCCCCTATCTCTATTAACTTTTTCTTAATCTCCTTTATCCTGTCCCTTAAGGCAGCAGCCCTTTCGAAGTCTAATTTCTTAGCAGCCTCCCTCATCTCCTCCTCAAGCCTTTTTATGGTCTCCTCGTCATAGCCGTATTCTGGCACCTCCTCAGATACAGGGACTGTCCAGTAGTCTGATTCATATATTGTTGACAGGATGTCTTTTATCTTTGACTTAACAGTCTCAGGGGTAATGCCCATCTTTCTGTTGTACTCCTCCTGAATCCTTCTCCTCCTTTCCGTCTCAATAAGGGCCTTTTCCATTGAGGCAGTTACAGTATCTGCATAGAGTATTACCTCTCCATTCACATTCCTCGCCGCCCTTCCTGCTGTCTGAATGAGAGACCTCTCAGAACGAAGGAATCCCTCCTTATCTGCATCAAGTATCGCAACGAGAGATACCTCGGGAAGGTCAAGCCCCTCTCTCAGGAGGTTGACACCGATGAGGACATCAAACTTATCCTGCCTGAGGTCCCTGAGTAATTCTACCCGCTCCAGGGTATCGATGTCAGAGTGGAGATACCGTGCCCTTATCCCCAATTCAGAATAATAATCGGTGAGGTCTTCTGCCATTTTCTTTGTCAGTGTCGTTACCAGTACCTTTTCTCCCCTTTCTGCCCTCTTTCTTATCTCTGAAAGCAGGTCTTCTACCTGACCTGATGCAGGTTTTACCCTCATCAACGGGTCTATCAATCCTGTCGGTCTTATTATCTGCTCTACAACCTGCTCTGCCCTTTCGAGTTCATAAGGACCTGGTGTTGCTGAGACATAGATCGCCTGCTTTACCCTGTGTTCGAATTCCCTGAAGGTAAGGGGTCTGTTGTCAAGGGCCGAGGGCAGTCTGAAACCATAATCAACGAGAGTCTGCTTCCTCGACCTGTCTCCCTCATACATCCCTCCGATTTGTGGTATGGTTACATGGGATTCATCAATCACTATCAGGAAGTCTTCAGGGAAATAATCTATCAATGTATAGGGAGGCTCTCCAGGTGCACGGCCACTAAGGTGTCTCGAGTAGTTCTCTATCCCATGGCAGTAACCGAATTCCCTGAGCATCTCGAGGTCAAAGAGTGTCCTCTCCTCAATCCTTCTTGCCTCGATTATCTTCCCCTGTCTCAGGAAAAACTCAACCCTCTCCTTCATCTCCTCCTCAATGGCATTAAGGGCTGGTTCGAGCCTTTCCCTCGGTGTTATCCAGTGGCTGTTCGGGAAAATTGCGACCTTCTCAAGCCTTTTTATCCTTTCACCTGTAAGTGGGTCAAACTCAGAGACCCTGTCTATATCATCACCGAAGAATTCAATCCTTATGGCCCTGTCCATTGAGAAGGATGGAAAGACCTCAACTATATCACCCCTTACCCTGAAGGAGCCCCTTCTGAAATCTATGTCAGACCTTACATACAGCATATCAACGAGCCTTGCGAGTATCTTATCCCTCTCTGTATGCATCCCCTCCTCAATCAGGAGATGCATATCCATATAGTCCTGGGGAGACCCTATGCCATAAATGCAGGAGACGGAGGCAACTACTATTGTATCAGGCCTTTCGAGGACAGCCCTCGTTGCAGCATGCCTCATCCTGTCGATGTCATCATTTATAAGTGCATCCTTTTCAATGTAAGTATCTGTTGTGGGGATGTAGGCCTCGGGCTGATAGTAGTCATAATAACTCACAAAAAACTCTACGGCATTATCTGGGAAGAGTTCCTTTAGTTCACCGTAAAGCTGTGCTGCCAGCGTCTTGTTATGGGCTATTACAAGGGTCGGTTTATTCACATTGGCTATAACATTTGCTATGGTGAAGGTCTTACCAGAGCCTGTTACTCCTAAGAGTACCTGATGCCTCATACCTTTAAAGACCCCTTTCGTAAGTTTTTCGATCGCCTGTGGCTGGTCACCCTTTGGTTTGAAATCTGTAATGAGTCTGAAGGACATAATTAACTCCTTATCTTTTTCTCTACCTGCGAACAAATACCGTGAAGCATCCTCAATTCCCAGTCTGTGAGCCCTGCCCTTCCTATAAGGTGTTTAAGATTTCTCATTATCTTTCTCTCAAGGTCCCTGTTTCCCCGAGGAATATAATCGAGGGCCCTCACGGTCTCCTTTAATCGTTCATAAAGGACCTCAAGCTCCTCATGTGCTACAAGGGCAGGCATTTCTATGCTCCTGGTATCCCTGCAAAGCTCATAGGCAACAAGTAGAACTGCCTGGGCAAGGTTCAGGGATGGTGATGAAATATCAGTTGGTATTGTAATAAGGAAGCCGCATTCCTCAACCTCATCATTAAAGAGTCCCCTGTCCTCCCTCCCAAAAAGTAAAGCAACCCTGTTATTCACAGCAGCGCTTCTTATCCTATTTATGCCTTCTGTAATTGGTAATATGAGCCCCCTTCTCTTGCCGATTCTTCTTGTCGTACCAACAATCAGATTCTTTCCATTGATAGCAGCCTTGAAATCCTCGAATACCTTCGCCCCTTCAAGCACATCGATGGCATTACAAGCCATCCACCTCGACTCGGCAGTAAGGAAGTTTACCCTGCCGACAATCTCGAGGTTTCTGAAGCCCATATTCTTTATCGCCCTCGCAGAGGCGCCGATATTGCCGGGTTCTTTTGGTTCAACAAGGATAAAGGATATGTTGTTTTTCCAAGGCTTCATCTTTATAGTATAACAGGCGGATAGGGTGAGTATAACCCAAACGTTGCAAAAATTAGCCTGATATTTGGTTAATAGGTTAATAGGTGAAGCGGTGAATAGGCTGAAGCCTTAAGCCCATTCACCCATCCATTTGAGCCCCGCACCCATCCCAAACAGAACGCAAGGAGGAGAGGCACGCCCTTACTCTCTGGG
>JBKBUB010000112.1:0-5538 GCA_046290925.1 Thermodesulfovibrionales bacterium
CAGGAGGTTTAGAAATGCTTCTTAAGCAAGTATTAGCCACTTGCATACCACTGGTTTGGGATATTGCCCTCCCTTCGCTCTGTCGCTCAAGGATGATAACTCCAGTCGGGCTACGCCCTCCTTCCGTTATCATCCTTCTCTACCAAGGGGATTCAGTATATAATCCTACATCTATTTCGAAGAGATTTTATTTTGAGGAAATACGTACTTTTCCCAAAATTTCCTTACAGGTTCAATAAAATTACCCTGGTTGTTAATAGAATTACTTTCTGATAATCTTATATAAAGAGGTTGGATATGAAGAAATCTTCTATAACACTTAATTCCTTCAAGGAACTCAAAAAATATCTAAACCCCATAAGCCAGCGGCAAGGTACCCATTACAGTACGCCACTGTCTGATGAAGAACTCTTTTGGCAGGCCATGGCGGATGTGAAAGAGATAAAAGAATTCAGGGAAATTCCTCTCAGGAAGAAGAAGATTGAGTTTTGGGGAAATAAGAAAAAGGATGAGGTACAGGAGACGATCGAGATTTTAAAGGCTATCGTGGAAGGTCATGCGAATATCAAACTTTCCGACACAGGTGAGTATATAGAATGGGTAAATAGAGGTGCCAAGGGACAGATCTGCGAAAGGCTTCATAGTGGCGATTTTTCTATTCAGGATTACATAGACCTCCATGGGATGACTCTTAAAGAGGCCGAGGTAGAGATAGCCAAGTTTCTGAGAAATGCTTTAATCAAGGGCCTTTCCTGTGTGAAGATAATCCACGGGAGGGGTCTTAGGTCTCCAAAGGGTCCTGTGCTTAAGGGGGCTGTCGAGAATTGGCTAAAGGGAAGGTTTAAGAAATACATCCTTGCCTATGTGACTGCGAGGGATAAGGATGGTGGCCTTGGAGCAACCTATGTGATGCTCAATCGAAACCCTTAACCCAGATTATGCCTTTTGCTCTTCCGCTGATGGCTCATATATATAAGCTCCAGGGTCTTCCGAGAAACAGGCATCCTCTATCTTCTTTACCGAGAGTCTGACTGAGGAATCGATCCTCCTGAGTCTCTTCAGAGTAATGAGGGATGCAATAAGAAAGGACAGGAAACCTGTTATAACCTCGATATAAGAAATCGATAACACCCTGCCTATTACATAACCAGCAATCGTTCCAGCAAACAGTGAAATTAGAGGAATGATAAAGGCTAAAAACATACCCTTTGATTGCGTGGCACTATCGAGAGTGATCTTTACGGTATCGCCAGGATTTATCCCTTCTGTTGCAGTTGCGGTGATAATTGATACATTTCCTGAGGGCTTGCAGATGCCAAGCTTTCCAGCACTACAGTTCTTACAGGAGTCGCCACCATTGAGCATTATGGTTGCAAGACCATTGTTTATCTTTACTACCATTCCTGTCTCAGGTATAGAAGGCTTCATAAATAATCTTAACAGGAAGGTAACTTATCTATCTATGATTTATATCACCCCTTAATAACACCCATGGGTCTTAACTTAGCCACCTTCCTCGATATACCTGCCTTATGAACAACATCAACGACATTGGAGATATCCTTATATGCCTCTGACATCTCCTCTGCTAAGGTCTCCCTTCCTGCCGATTTAACTATTATCCCCCTGTCCTCCATCTCCCTCCAAATAGCCCTTCCCTTTGCCTGTCTTATTGCCTGATGCCTCGACATCACCCTTCCAGCGCCATGGCAGGTTGAGCCAAAGGTCTCTTTCATTGCCTGCTCCGTCCCTATAAGGACAAAGGATGCCCTTCCCATGTCACCAGGGATAAGGACTGGTTGGCCTATGCCTCTGTAGACCTCTGGTAGTTCAGGGTGGCCTGGTGGAAAGGCCCTCGTAGCGCCCTTTCTGTGAACAACGAGCCTCTTTTTCTTGCCATTGACTTCGTGTTCCTCGATCTTTGCTATATTGTGAGCCACATCGTATATAAGGGACATGCCGAGTTCCCCTGGTGAGGCAATAAAGACCTTATGGAAGGCCTCCCTCGTCCAGTGCATGATACACTGTCTGTTTGCCCAGGCATAGTTCGCAGCAGCCCTCATTGCAGCCAGGTAATCCTGTGCCTCGGGGCTATTAAAGGGGGCGCAGGCAAGCTCTTTGTCAGGGAGGGAAATATTGTATTTGGTTACGGCCCTCTCCATTACCTCGAGAAAGTCTGTACAAACCTGATGGCCAAAACCCCTCGAGCCTGTGTGAATCATTATAGTGACCTGGTTCTTAAAGAGACCGAGAGCGTTAGCTACCTTTTCATCGTAAATCTCATCTACATACTGAATCTCTAAGAAGTGATTACCAGATCCGAGGGTACCCTGCTGGGCCCTTCCCCTCTCATAGGCCTTATTACTTATAAGGGACGGATCAGCACCCTCAATGCAGCCTCCTGACTCGATCTTTTCGAGATCTGATGGTTCTCCATAGCCTTGTTCTACAGCCCATCGGGCTCCCTTAATAAGCAATCTCCTCTCACTTTCAGGATCGAGGCGGATCTTCCCCTTTGAGCCAACCCCTGATGGTATCTCATTGTAAAGGACCCCCACGAGGTCCCTTATCCTCGGAGCAACCTCATCTTTTGTGAGGTTGCTCCTGAGGAGCCTCACCCCTCAATTTATGTCATAGCCAACACCGCCAGGTGAAATGATGCCTTCCATAAGGTCAAAGGCAGCTACCCCTCCTATTGCAAATCCATAGCCTGTGTGAATATCAGGCATTGCCAGGGATGCCCCTACTATCCCTGGAAGGGTTGCAACATTAGCAACCTGGTCGATTGATTGTTTCTCCAGTTCCTTTTCGAGGAGTTCATCGACAAAGACAATCCCCCTAACCCTCATACCCTCCTTATAACCAACAGGTATCTCGAGCCTCGTCTCATCTATCCTCTTTAATCCCTCTAAGGTCATAAAATCACCCCCTTATATATCAAAGATAATCTCGGCCTTCCAGTTTTCACCCTTCCTCTCGATCCTCAACTGATGATAGGTTGCTGCCTTAACGAGGAGCCTCTTTTCGTGCCTTGTCTCATCGAATTCCTCACCTGTTAAGGATGCCTTTAAACCCCTTTCCGAAAACTCCTTGATCTCTATTTCTTTCCCTATGAATCCATAGGTATCAAACTGAAAGATCAGTTCATTTAACCATGAGACCAGAAGACCCTCAAGGGAATGGCTCTGTACTTCAACATCGATGCTCTTTCTGCCCTCGACCGCCCCTGTATCTGTAATAAGATTATACATCCCTGAGGCTGCATTAATAAATAATTCCTCGAGGCTTCTGCCAAAGGCCCTTATCCCCACATCTCCTGATATATCAAGCACTTCGAATCGCATTTTACTTATCCAACTTAGTGCTACAGTGCGACAGTGTGCGACAGTGGACAGTCGCACTGTCGCTCGGTCGCACTAAAATAGGGAAATCAATACTGTGAGTTTTTAAGTTGGCTGATTAGTCAGCCCATGAGATTACTACCTCGACCCATGAAGCGTAAGCCTCAAAGCCTCTTTATACTTTATTGGCTCAAACCCAAAATGTCTCTTCACAGAATCAATCTCGCAGATATTGTCCCTCCCAAGGAGCATAAGCTGTTCTGCCGTAACAGTGGGTATCTTCTTACCTATGAGCTTTCCTAACTTATTCCCGAGACCGATAAAGGGAACTCCCATTTTAGCAATAGAGATCGGCAGATGAATCAATGGTTTTTTTATTCCCATGACCTCCATTAACTGTAATACCATCTCGTTATAGGTAAGGTACTCAGGGCCTCCAAACTCATAGGTCTTACCAATCGCCTCAACACTGCCGAGGATGCTCAGGAAACACCTCACCCAGTCATCTACATAAAGGGGCTGAAACCTTGCCTCTCCAGTTCCAGGTATGGGTACAAAGGGCCCAAGCCTGAAAAGCTCCTTTAACTTATCGGTGAATCCATCCCCTTCACCTATGACAAGGGAGGGTCTGAAGATTGTATATGGAATTCCACTGCCCTTAACTATCTCCTCTGCCTCGGCCTTTGTCCTCTGATAAGCTGCATCAGATTTTAGCGATGCACCGAGGGCCGATTGGTAAAAGAAATGTTTGACACCTGATCTTTTCGCCTCATCAACGAGATTCCTTGTCCCTTCCACATGGACCCTCCGAAAGGTCATCTCTCCCCGCTCCTCTATTATGCCAACGAGATGGATGACCATCTCTACTGCATCAAGGGAATTCCTCAGACTCTCCCTGTCCGTTATATCCCCTGTGACTGCCTCAAAGCCACTCTTTCTGCAGAGAGTAGCCCTTTCTTCTGTCCTTGCAAGGCACCTAACCTTAAAACCGCCTTCCTTCAATGCCTTTAAGAGATGTTGCCCTATAAAGCCTGTGCCACCTGCAATGAAGATCATCTTATTACCATATGAGCCTAACACGCCTTGTTGCCCAGCAACTAAAGGAGACATCAACGAGATAGGAGGATATATGGCGGTGGTTGACACCTATCTTCATCCCGAGGATGGAACTATTACCTTTCATCCAGGAAAGACCGAGATTATTCGCCTCTAAGAGGGTTTCCTCTTCAAGCCTTTCTATAGCAGGTATCTCACTCCTGTCTCCCAATTTCCTGAAAAGTTGCATCTTTGAAAGGATAGAGATCTGATCCCTAGACCCTCCAATACCAACGCCAATCACAAAAGGCATGCAACCCTTTCCCCCTGATCTTTTTATAGAATCGAGAATCACTTTCTTCACACCCTCAAGATTTCTATCTGCGCCTGTCTCCTCATCAGGCAAGGAATAGGTCCTTCCCAGGACCTCACAATCTGCACCCTTGAGCAAGAGATCGATCCTGAGGGTATCATTTGTTGATTCTTCAAGATATATAATTGGAAAACCTGTTCCTGTATTTGTTGATGAGACCTCTTCAGTAATTATGTCTACAGCGCAGGGTTGAATGGGTATCTTCTCTGTTGCTATAACCGTTGCCTCATTAATTGTCTTAACAATCTCAGAATGACTCAAACCCCTCGGTGACCTGACAACAAAGGTCGGGATCCCCATATCCGAACAAAGAGGTCTGGATTGTTGCCTCATAAGGCGAATATTCTCTATTATCCCTGTGATAAAATCCTTTACTGATGGATCTCTCTCCCTTTCTCTGGCGTTTCTTAGTGCCTCCTCAACATCAGAAGGTACCGTTGAAATCGCCTTCCGGTACAGCTCAACTATCCCATCACGAAGCTTTAGCAACCTTCACCTCAAGAAATATCAGCTGGTGAGAAGACTATCTCATCCCTGAAGGACTTAACAAGATATATAGCACGTTTCATATCAGGGTCAAGAACATCCACCATGGCAGCATCAAGTCCTGCTCCGGCAATATATACAAGAAAAGAGGCATTCATCATCGGCCTTACCTTCGAAGGCATGCCTGTAGAGATATTGGATATCCAGGCAATGGTATTAACAGGTGGTTCAACCAATTCCCTAATGACCCTGACAAATTCGCAGGCACTTGCAACATGGTCCTGCCCCATTCCGCGACCTATA
>JBKBUB010000113.1:0-5529 GCA_046290925.1 Thermodesulfovibrionales bacterium
AGCCTGTGCATTCTGTTCGACAAGAAGTATTGTTACGCCATCTTCGTTTATCTCTTTTATTATTTTGAATATCTTGCTCACCATAATTGGCGAAAGCCCAAGGGACGGCTCATCCAGAAGGAGTACCTGAGGCTCTGACATAAGTGCCCTGCCTATGGCGAGCATCTGCTGTTCGCCTCCACTAAGAGTGCCTGCGGACTGCCTTTCCCTCTCCTTTAATACAGGAAAGAGTTCATATATCCTTTCAATCTGCCTCATGAATGTGGATCCACCGAACCGGAGGCCCGAAGTTCTCGAATAGGCTCCCATCTCGAGGTTCTCCCTTACAGTAAGCCAGGGGAATATCCTTCTTCCCTCGGGCACATGACCTATTCCTAACCTTACTATATGATGAGCTTTCAATCCGCTAATCTTTTTGTCATTGAGAAATACATCTCCAATCCTCGGTTTCAGTACGCCTGATATAGTCATCAGTGTTGTTGATTTACCAGCTCCGTTACTACCTATCAGTGCAACGATCTCGCCCTTTCTTACTTCAATATCAATTCCCTTAAGTGCCTTTATCTGTCCATAAAAGGTATGAATATTAATGAGCCTCAACAAGGCTTCCCCTCCCTAAATATGCCTCTATTACGAGGGGGTCCATCCTGACGACATCGGGAGTACCCTCGGCTATCTTTACACCATGATCAAGAACCACTATCATCTCTGATATCCCCATAACAACCTTCATGTCATGTTCTATTAGAATAATCGTTTTACCTATCTTCTGCAATCTGAGGATTAATTCCATTATGGCAGAAGTCTCCTGGGGATTCATGCCTGCTGTTGGCTCATCTAAGAGGAGTATGGAAGGTTTTGTAGCCAGTGCCCTGGCAATTTCCAACCTCTTCTGGTCACCATAGGATAGATTAAAGGCAGGAGTATTGGCCTTATCTTCAAGACCTACAAAACCTAAATATTCCATTGCCAGGTCTGCTGCCTCTTGCTCCTTTGATCTAAAACCTTTCCCTCTTATAATTGTACCCAGAAGACCTGTCTTTATATGGATATGTTCGCCTACCATAACATTCTCAAGGACCGTCATCTCTTTGAAGACCCTTATATTCTGAAATGTCCTTGCTATGCCATAGCGAACTATCTCATGTGATGGTAGCCCTGTTATTTCTCTTTCTCTAAGGTATATATGTCCGCTTGTAGGCCTTGTTAGGCCTGTAAGGCAGTTAAAGAGCGTGGTTTTCCCTGCTCCATTGGGCCCTATAACACTGACTATAGAACCCTCCCTTACCTTAAAACTCACTTCCTCCAGCGCCCTGAGCCCACCAAAGTGTTTGGTAAGGTCTTTTACCTCAATGATTGAATTCATTTTTTCCTATCTCCCAGATTGACAAAAAGCCCCTGTGGTCTGAAGATCATCATTAATATAAGGCCTGAACCGAGGGCAAGCATCCTGTATGATTGAACGCCCCTCAACACCTCGGGCAGGACAACAAGGATTACCGCCCCTGCAATTACACCATTAATGCTTCCAAGTCCTCCAAGTATTACCATACAGAGTATAAGGACAGACTCGAGAAAGGTAAAACTCTCAGGGGATACAAACTGCATCTTGGCAGCAAAAAGGGCACCTCCAAGACCTGCCCAGAAGGCACCAAAGGAAAAAGCATATAGCTTGTATAATGTCACATTAACCCCCATTGCACCAGCGCTGATTTCATCTTCCCTTATAGCGATCCATGCCCTTCCCAGACGCGATTCCCTGACCCTTTTGATTATTTTGTAACATATAAATACCGATAGCAGGATAAGGTAGTAATATCTATTCAATCTGCCCATTGAAATACCATAAATAACAGGAGAGGCTATGCCTGTGATTCCATTAGGGCCACCTGTAAGGGTATCCCAGTTGTTCAGGATTAGGCGTGTTATCTCTCCAAACCCGAGGGTAACAATGGCGAGATAATCTCCCCTGAGTCTAAGGGCTGGGATTGCAAGTATAAACCCCGATACAGTTGATGCTAAAAGACAGAGCGGAAGAGATTGCCAGAAACTGAGACCCAACTTTACATTTAAAAGCGCATAGGTATAGGCCCCTATTGCATAAAAGGCGACAAAACCGAGGTTCAGGAGACCTGTAAAACCTACGACGACATTCAAACCGAGGGCAAGTATAATGTATATACCAGCCAGTATGGCAACATCTATATAATAATCCTTCATAATAAATGGAAATAATATAAGAAAAAAAAACAGGGTAAAAACCGCATAGCTTTTAAAAGATGTGTAGAATTCAGGGATCCTCAACCTCCTGAAATCTGGTTTGACCCTTTTCAAGAAAAAGAAAATCGATATTATAGTGACAATTGATACAAACAGAGTAGCAGCAGCTATGGGTCCCTTAAAGGGCAGGAACAATAATGAAAACCAGAGGGCAATCAATACCGAACCTTTAAGGTTACTCATACCTTTTCCTCTCTTCTCTGACCAAAGAGGCCCGATGGCCTTATCAACAAAACAGCTATAAGAACTGCAAAGGCATAGGCATCTTTGTATTCACTTGATAGATAGGCTGCACCTAAACTCTCTACAAGACCGAGAAGTATTCCACCAAACATAGCCCCTGGGATACTGCCTATACCACCAACAACAGCCGCTGTAAAGGCCTTTATCCCTGCTATGTAACCTATTGAATAATTGACGAGTCCATAATACATTGCCACCATTATTCCAGCAACTGAGGCAAGGGCAGAACCAATTATAAATGTTAATGATATAACAGTATCAATATCTACACCAACGAGAGAGGCCATAATCCTATCTTGAGCAACTGCCCGCATGGCCTTTCCAAATCTCGTCCTCGTAATAAATATATGAAGGAGGGCCATAAGAATAAAGGATGTCAGAATTATTGAGACCTGAAGATATGTTAACCTGACACCGAAAAATTCGAGACCAGAGGCAGGAAAAAGATGTGGAAAGACCTTATCAGTCGTTCCCTGAGTAAGCATTACAAAGTTCTGGAGAAAGATCGATACACCTATTGCACTAATTAGAGGACTTAGTCGCGGAGCATCTCTAAGCGGCCTGTACGCAACCCTCTCAATGGTGAAGCCATAGGCAGCGCAAAACCCAGTAGATAAGAGGAATGTAAGTGTCAGAGATACAATCAGACTCTGGGATGATAGACCTGTAACAGTAAATAAACCAAAGAATATGATGCCTAAATAGGCACCAATCATATAAACCTCGCCATGGGCGAAGTTTATAAGTTCGAGAACGCCATAGACCATTGTATAGCCGAGAGCTATGAGGGCATAAACACCCCCAACAGTTAGGCCATTAGCAATCTGCTGAAGGAACATACTTAACCTTAATGTTGCATAAATTCGGAGGCTGGCATGCCTCAAAAACTTTTATAATGCGATTTGATATTAAATGCGATAGCTTAATCAAGACCGCACCTGTGGTGTCGTTGAATCGGAATCACTCATGGTTATTGAATGTTGCCTTCACTAACTTTTTCTCTTGATTTACAGGTCACGATCCTGCCACTTCAGATCATGATAAATCTCGGTTGAATCTCTACCGGGATTCCCTGACATAACTGTCCTATCTTTCCCTTGTATCTTTGCCTTGTATAGGGACCTGTCAGCAGCCTTAATCAGGTTCTTTTGATCCTTTCCATCCTTCGGATAAGAGGCTACCCCGATGCTTACAGTAATATTCTTTCTTGGAAACTTCTTCCAGCTCGCAGGGATCAACTCTTTAATATTTTTCCTTACCCTCTCAGCTACCAGAAAGGCCTCTTCTGTGTCTGTTTGAGGCATTATGATAGCAAATTCCTCTCCTCCGATGCGCGAGAGTATATCTATGGACCTTATAGAATCTCTTGATATGTCGGCCACTGCCCTGAGTATCTCGTCACCTGCCATATGACCTTCCGTATCATTAAATAATTTAAAGTCATCAATATCGAATATTGCCAGGGAAAAAATCGATTCATATCTAATTGCCCTCTGGATCTCCTCAAAGAACCTGTTATCAAAATACCTTCTGTTAAAAAGACCTGTGAGAGAGTCTGTTATGGAAAGGGTCTTCATTTCCTCAGCAATATTGTAGTACTGCGCACCTTTAATAACAACGGAGGCATAAGAGGCAAAGTGTCTGAGAAATACCAGGTCGGTCTCAGAGAAAACCTCACCGCTTATCTTATCAGCAAGATTGAGGACACCTATTATCTCATCCCCTATCTTCAGAGGAATGCTTGCAAATGATCCTGTCCTGTAATTTGTCTTCTTTCGCGAAGACAGTTCCCTTTCTATGTCAACAGCTATCAAAGGCATTCCATCCTTATATACCTTGCCCGCTATTCCCTCACCTACCTTAACACGTATATTACTCGCAATCCATTTATTTATTCCCTTCACAGCCTTAATGAATAATTCTGACCTTTCAGGGTCCGGCAACATGAGGGAGACCTTTTCCGCATTAGTCAGGATAGAAGATATCTCAACTATAGTATCGTATATAACCTCTGGTTCTTTAAAAGAAAGACCAAGATTTGCAGTTGCAAGGTTTATAGCGGTGATCTCGTCAATCTTTTTCTTACAGAATTGCTCCATCATCCTCCCCTTCAGGACAAAACCTGCGAGGCTACAGAGTCTCGCTATAATATCAACCTCTGATTCCTTCAGGGTTAGATTGTAAATTGCCGCAACCGCTAAGGTTTCCTTCCCAGAATACAAAGGAAAGAAATAGATTGTGTTTATATCATCTGTATAACCGAGACGAAGGATATCGATAGTTTCACTTATTAAGAGGGGTCTGTGGTTAGCTATCATCTCTGATACGGAACGAATATGACTGTCGATTGCAACAGCATTTACCAACTCCGAAAGAGGCCCTGTTGAGACAGATGGTGTGAACCTATCCTCTTTTAGCTTCATGACAGAGATTGTTTCGCCACCAAAGAGAAAGATGATCGCATCAATGAGAAGACTGTAAATCCTTTTCTCGTCAACCTCCTTTAATATCTCGGCAAGAAAATCAATTACTATCTTTGCCTTCCTATGCCTGTCAATGGAGAGATTCTTCTCGAAATTGTCGCTCAGGGTTAATTCAAACAGTTTTGATATATCTTCATATAAATGTGCTATTCTCTCGGTTTTATCAATCGTTATTATACTTGTTAAGGCCTTTATATCCTCCTTTGAGAGACCGTAGTCAAAGGCCCTTTTGTCACAAAAAGCCTTGAAGTCTTTTATATCCTCATAAAAGGAATGACCAAAAAAAACTATAGAGAGATCACCTACATGAAGAGGGATGAGAGGATGGTACTGATTCATTGGTCCCTTAAAGATGGATACACCCCTTCTGAGTGATGCCTTCTCAATGCTATTTTTAAGAAATTCCCTGAATTCCCCGTTTCCTACAGGAGAGATCAATAATCTCTTAATGAACCGATCCTCTTTATCAGCCTGTACGAGGAGATTGGCATTATGGTCATAGATAGAACAATCAACGCCAGTC
>JBKBUB010000114.1:0-5513 GCA_046290925.1 Thermodesulfovibrionales bacterium
TTTAGCTGTGTTAACCAAGGGGATTCAGTATATAATCCTACATCTATTTCGAAGAGATTTTATTTTGAGGAAATACGTCTTTCTCATCTTCAACCTTATACCCTTGACATTTTCATACTCTAAGACTTTTAATATCTACATGTTTGGAAAGCACGTCATGAAATTGCTTGCTGCCTCATTTCTTCTTGTATCTCTATTACTTGCTTCCTGCTCAGGTAAAAAAGAGGTAAGGTCTACCGATACCTTTGACCCTGAGAAGCTGCTGGCGAGGGCAAATGAATTAATCGAGAAAAAAGACTTTGACGAGGCAAGAAAGATACTCCTTGAGGTGAAGAACAGAGATATCTCCAAGAAATATGCGCCCCTTGCACAGTTAAAGCTTGCAGACTCTTATTTCAGGGATGAAGAATACGATATTGCGATTGACGAGTACAGGAGATTTCTCGATATCTATCCTGACAACAAATACGCCTCTTATGCTCAGTACCAGATTGCCATGGTCTATTTTTCGCAGATTGAGGGTCCTGAGAGGGGTTATGGTGCGGCAGAGAAGGCCCTTAAAGAATTCGAAAAGCTAATGCAACTCTTTCCGAGAAATCCATACAGAGAGGCTGTCGAGATTAAGATGCAACAATGCAAAAATATAATGGCAGATTATGAATTCCTCGTTGCTGAGTTCTACCTTAAGAAGGGCTCCTATCACTCAGTAATCAGACGTCTTGAGACGATATTAAAGAAATTCCCTGATTACAAAAAGATACCCCTCGTTTATTATTACATGGCCCTTTCCTTGAAACACACAGGGGACAATGATAGGGCGAGGGAATATCTCAACATGATTATAGAAAAATACCCTGATGACAGGATCACAAAAGAGGCAAAAAAAGAACTCTCCGCAATCAAATAAGTCCTACTATCCAGTATATCTTGACCTTAAAGGCAAAAGGTGCATCATCGTTGGAGGTGGAAGAGTTGCTGAAAGAAAATGCCGTTCCCTCATTAAAAACGGCGCAGATGTTACTGTCATCAGCCCCAATATCACAAAAAGGCTTGAAGATTACAAAAGGAAAGGAAAAATAAGACATTTGCCACGATTATACAGAAGGGGCGACATTGAATCTGCATTCCTTGCCATCGCTGCAACAGACTCTCAAGAGACAAATAAAAAGGTATATACCGAGGCCATGGATAAAAATATACTTCTGAATGTTGTTGACAATCCTGATTTCTGTAACTTCATAGCTCCCTCTGTCTTTGAATGTGGAGATCTCAAAATAGCTATCTCAACGGGTGGCACAAGTCCTGCTGTTGCAAAGAGGATAAGGAAAGAACTGGAGGCTCTATATAACCACGAATTCTCCAAGTATTTGAATTTCCTGAAAAGGATAAGAGGTCTAATAAAAGATAAGGTCAAAAAAAGGGAAGAAAGGGAAGCCATTTTCAATTACCTTTCCTCTCCTGAGATCTTCAGTATCCTGAGAGAAAAGGGCTTTGCGGCCTTGAAGAAAAAAGTGACCAAGGCATTATCTAATCGATTATAACCCTGTTCTTTCCCGATACCTTAGCATGATACATTAAGCGGTCCGCCCTTCTTATTATGCCCTCTACAGTATCCCCTGAATTCGCCATAGTTGCACCTATGGAAACCGTAACCTTTATTAAGTCTGAATCTATAGTCATTACAGACTTCTCTATCAGCATTCTCATCCTGTTTGCCACATCGAAAAGCCTTTCCTTGTCCACATTAAGGACGATAGAAACAAATTCCTCACCGCCCCATCTTCCTGTTGTATCAAAGGGTCTTGAATTGTTAATAAAGGTCTGTGCTATCATCCTTAACACATTATCGCCTGTTTCGTGACCATAGAGATCGTTAATATTCTTAAAATTATCGATATCAATAAAGAGAACGCCAAAGGGCCACCCATATCTCCTCATCTCACTCAGCCTCGCCTCCAAGCTCATCTCTATAAAACGCCTGTTCGTAAGGCCTGTGAGGTGATCTATAATAACAAGTCTCTGGAGCTCCTCGATCCTGTGTAAAAAGGCTATCTTAGAAGAGTTGTCAACAAAGACCTCAACAGCCCCTGATGCATTATCATTGCTGAGGGGAATTGTCCTGATCGATACAGGCACTCTATGTCCATCCTTATGCTTGAGAAAGGCTTCTATCTCATAAATCCTTCCATCGGATATGCTCATCTTGAGGGGACAACCCCTTTCGCAAAGGGCATTGCCATTTTCATCTATATGAGAGAGTATATCGGAACAATTTCTTCCTATAACCTCCTGTTGACTGTATCCTGTAGTAAGTTCTGCGCCTTTATTCCAGTAAAGGATCTTACAATCCTTATCAACAATATATAGGGCTTCATAAAGATTATTAAAAATCTCAAGCAACGATATCTGATCGATCGGTAGGTTTTCGGTCCTAAATCCCTTATTATGCACCTTTAAGTCTCCTTCAATTTGAATTTTTAAGTTTACCTTAATGTTGCATAAATTTGGAGGCTGGCATGCCTCAAAATAGAGCAGTAGACCAGCAGAGCAGCAGGAAATTCAAGATACAAGATTCAAGATAATTATCATGTATCGTGTATCATGAATCGGATATCGCAGATAAAAGTTTTTTCACCATGCCAGCCCAAATATCAGGCTAATTTTTGAATGTTTGAGTTTATTATATCTTACAGGATACCAGAGAATATGACAGGAGAGTTTTCAGTGTTTGCAAAGTCCTTTAATAAGATTGACAAGATTTAAAAATGATACTTTCCATAAACTAATCATTTTTATCTTTTATTATGTTCAAAAAGCGCCCTGACCTCCTGAAGGAATTCATTTATATCCTTGAATTGCCTGTAAACAGAGGCAAATCTTACATAGGCAACCTTATCCATCTCCCTTAATGAAGACATGACCTCCTCGCCAATCCAGGAACTCGGTATCTCCTTTACACCCATTCCTGTGAGTTTTTTCTCTATTGAATCGACAACACCTTCAAGATCATTCATACTTATTGGCCGTTTCTCGCAGGCCTTCTTCAAGCCACCGAGTATCTTTGCCCTTTCAAAGGCCTCGCGTCTTCCATCCTTTTTGACAACCATGGGGATAATCTCCTCAACAGTTTCATAGGAGGTAAACCTTCTTCCACAACCGAGGCACTCCCTTCTGCGGCGAATGGACCCCCCATCTTTGCTTGTGCGAGAGTCAATCACCTTATCGTGTGTACCACCACAAAAAGGACACTTCATCTATTATCTTCATACAAAGGGAATCTTCTGCAAAGGTCCCTAACCCTCTCCCTGATCATCTCAATCTTTTTACTATTGTTAATATTTTTGAGAACCTCTGTTATAATATCAGCAATCTCAACCATTTCCGACTCATTCATCCCCCGTGTAGTTACGCAGGGGGTCCCAATCCTAATACCGCTCGTTATAGCTGGAGGTTTTGTATCGAAGGGGATGGAATTCTTATTTACCGTTACGCCTGCTGCATCGAGGGCCTCCTCAGCCTCCTTTCCTGTTATTCCCATGCCTGTTAGGTCAATCAACATCAGATGGTTATCAGTACCGCCTGAGACCAACATAAAACCCCTTTGCATCAGTTCCTGTGCAAGCCTCTTCGCATTCCTCACAACCCTCTGCTGGTAATCCTTAAATCCTTCACCGAGGGCCTCTTTCATGGCCACTGCCTTGGCAGCGATAACATGAACCAGGGGACCGCCCTGAATGCCAGGAAAGATCATCTTATCAATGGCCTTTCCGTAGACCTCGCGACACATTATCAGCCCTCCCCTCGGTCCCCTCAGGGTTTTATGGGTAGTTGTTGTTACAAAGTCTGCATACGGCACAGGCGAAGGGTGAAGGCCCGTTGCTATAAGACCTGCAATGTGTGCAATATCAGCCATAAAATAGGCACCTATTTCCCTTGCTATCTCTGAAAAGGCTTTAAAATCGATTATCCTTGAATAAGCACTGGCGCCAGCAATTATCATCTTCGGTTGATGTTTAATGGCAAGTCTCCGAACATCATCATAATCAATAAATCCATCTCTGTTGACACCATAGGTGATACCCTTATAAAGGATACCAGAGAAATTTACAGGTGTACCATGTGATAGGTGACCGCCGTGATTAAGACTCATACCGAGGATAGTGTCTCCGGGTTTGAGGACAGAAAGGTATACTGCCATATTTGCCTGTGACCCTGAATGAGGCTGAACATTTATATGTTCTGCACCAAAGAGTTCCTTAGTCCGTTCTATAGCCAATCTCTCAACAATATCAGCATATTCGCAGCCGCCATAATACCTTCTTCCGGGATAGCCCTCAGCGTATTTATTTGTAAAGATGGATCCCTGAGCCTCCATAACCGCCTGGCTTGCATAATTTTCTGATGCAATGAGAATGATCTTTTCCTGTTCTCTCCTCCTCTCATCCTCAATGGCATGATAGACTTCGGGATCAGTATTTCTTAAATTTATCATCTTTTCTTCCTATTAAAACCTTGGAGAACGTAATGTATCAGCATCTTCCAATCTTTCCTCTATCTTTTTAATCTTCTCAAGTCTTATTAAATGCCTGCCGCCTTCAAAATCTGTAGAAAACCAGACTCTCACTATCTCCTTTGCAAGATCCTTTCCCACAATCCTACCGCCAATAACAAGGATATTAGCATCATTGTGAAGTCTGCTCATCTTAGCTGTAAATAGGTCATTACATAAGGAGGCCCTTATGTTAGGAAACTTGTTTGCCACAATCGACATTCCAATGCCTGTCCCGCAGATAAGAATACCCCGGTCTACCTCGCCTTTTGATACAGCCATTGAGACCTTTTCTCCAAAATCAGGATAATCAACGGACTGTGGGCCATCTGTGCCAAAATCTAAACACTCTATGCCCATCTCTTTCAAGAGGCTAATGATTTCCGATTTTAGGTCAAATCCTGCGTGGTCACTGCCTATGGCTATCTTCATAAATTTATATATTATCTGAGTATGTTAGCTCAAGTCAATAAAAGGGCTTCTCTGTAAGGGTAGATATAGGGTGGGGGATATTATCCCCCACCCGAATTTTCTACTTAATAAGAGGCACTATCAGAAGGGCAACGATATTAATGACCTTAATCATAGGGTTAATAGCAGGCCCTGCCGTATCCTTGTAAGGGTCGCCAACTGTATCACCTGTGACAGCAGCCTTGTGGGCATCGGACTTCTTTCCACCATAGGCACCATCTTCGATATATTTCTTTGCGTTGTCCCAGGCACCACCGCCACTCGTCATCGCAATTGCCTGGAAGAGACCGGTTATAATGCTGCCGATTAGGACGCCTCCGAGGGCCTCTTTACCTATAATAAAACCAACAAGTATTGGAGCTACAACAGGAATAAGGGCAGGTAACATCATTTGTTTGATAGCTCCCTTTGTAACTATATCAACGCATGTACCATACTCAGGTTTTGCCTTGCCCTCCATTATACCAGGTATCTCCCTGAATTGCCTTCTGAC
>JBKBUB010000115.1:0-5459 GCA_046290925.1 Thermodesulfovibrionales bacterium
TCACATTTAATATCAAATCGCATTATAAAAGTTTTTGAGGCATGCCAGCCTCCAAATTTATGCAACTGGTGGGTATAGATGGAGTCCCTTGATATACTCTTTCCTTTAAACATTTCACCGCTCACATACAATGTCCCAGAGGATTTGAAAGGCCTTGTAAAACCAGGTCAATTTGTAAAGGCCCATGTAAAGAATACAGAAAGGGTAGGGCTTGTCATTGGAAGATCATCGGTGCAAGGCCTGAAGCCGATTAAAGGTCTTTGTGGTAGTGAACCCATCATCAGTGAACCACTTTTAAAGCTCATAGAATGGATGTCTGATTACTACATGGTCAACAAAGGTCTTGTCTTTAAGACGATGTACTCAGGGGAGTTCTTTGAAGCAGTATCTGAGTTGTCTGCAAAGGGAGGCCCCGGATGCGATTTGCCTGTTCCGATGAATAAAGGAAGATACCATACCCTTCTTTTTCATATCCCCTCCTTTGAGGAGGAGATTTCTTTTTTATCTGACCTTTCTGAGAAGAAGAGAAACATCATAATCCTCTGTCCCGAGAGGTCTCATATCGAGAAGGTTGAGGAGGAACTCAGCCCCCTTGTAGGAGAAAGGCTTTCCCTTCTCCACGGAGATCTGTCAAAGAAAAAGAGGAGGGAGGTCTATTCGAGGATAATCTCAGGCAGATCAGATATAGTGATAGGTACAAGGATAGCGGTCTTTGCCCCCTTAAGAGACTTATCGACTATCGTTGTCCTCAATGAGGAGGATGCTTCATACAAAAATATACAGGGTATGAAGTTCCAAGGAAGGGATGTGGCGGTTATGAGGGGTTATCTCGAAAAGGCAGAGGTTGTCCTCTCATCAACTGCACCATCTGTCGAATCCCTGTATAACGCAATGCGCGGTAAATATCAATTTGTGAGGTATAAAGGTAAGGTCAGAGGAAAGGTAGAGATAATCGATATGAACAGGTCCCCGAAGGTATCTCCCTACATATCGAAGAGGGTCATCGAGGTTGCGAAGGCCTCTCTTAAAAAAGGAGGCTCAATCCTTTTCCTCGTCAACAGGAAGGGTTACTCCCTTATCAGATGCAGTGACTGTGATTATATCGAGGGTTGCGAGAACTGTAAGGTGCCTCTCGTTTATCATAGGGATAAAAACCTGCTCCTCTGCCATTATTGTAAAAAGAGATTTCAGGTGAAGGAGCTTTGTCCTGCCTGCGGTGGAGCAACCCTCGAGACAGTAGGTGCTGGTATTCAAAGGATAGAGGCAGAGATAAAGAGGTATTTAGGCGTGAATCCCTTCAGGCTCGAAAAGGGTGTTAAGATTGAAGGATTTAAAAGATTACCTAAAAAGGAGAGTCTGGTCATTGTCAGCACAGGTATAATAAGGCAGTTGATCCCCCAGGGGTTCTTCAGTACCTGTATCTTTATAAACCCTGATATTCATTTACAGTTTCCTGATTTCAAAAGCGGAGAGCGTCTATTTCAGGGGCTTAGTAATATGAGGGACTGGATAAGGCCTGATGGTTCCTTCCTGATCCAGACGAGGTTTCCAGAAAACCATATTTATCATGCCTTCAGAAAAGGGTCTATTGATAAGTTCTATGATATAGAACTCTCAATGAGAAGGTCTTTGCTTTACCCCCCCTTCTCAAGGTTTGCCACAGTCTCGATAACATCAGGGGAAGAAGATATTATTTTCTTAAAGGAAATATTGAATTCTCCTGATGTGAAAGAATTGATCCAGAGTTGTAGACACCATGAATCAACCCTGTCAGGGGACAAAAAGCGATATTTATGGAGACTGGTATTTAAATCATCCTCGAAAAAGAGGCTTCATGATGGGATCACTGGATTAATCAGAGCCACCGAAGGGAAAAAGGGCATTAAGATAGTTGTAGATGTAGACCCTGAATCAATCAATCAGGAATCGTCTTCCCAGTATCTTCCTTGCTGAATTAATATCCTGTTTTATAGATTCCCTCAGTCTATCGATATCGGGGAATCTCTTCTCTCCCCTCAGACGTTTTATGAAATAAACAGTTATCGGGCTACCGAGCAGATCTCCGTAGAAATCGAGGATATGAACCTCAAGGCTCAATCCCACATCGCCAAAGGTGGGATTCCTTCCTATATTCATGACGCCGCCATAGAGTCTCTCACCAAGGGCAACCCTCACGGCATAGACACCCTCTGATGGTATCAGTTCATAGGTCGTCTCGATATTTGCTGTTGGTATTTGGAGGAGACTTTCTCCTCTGCCCTTTCCTTTAATCACCTTTCCCTGAATCATATAGGGCCTGCCCAGCAGTCGTGACGCCTCAGAGACCATCCCGTTTATTATGAGTTTTCTTATGAGGCTACTACTGACTGCACGGCCTGAAAGGGTCTTATTCCTGACCACCACTGTTCTGAACCCATATCTGTCTCCCATCCTTCTAAGCAATTCTGTCGTTCCTTCCCTTCTCTTACCGAATCTATAACCATGGCCCACTATAACCTCAACTGCGCCAATCCTGTCTATTATTATATCTCTTATAAAATCCACTGGCCTCATGCCAGCAAGTTCCCTATTAAAGGTAAGACAGAGTAGGAGTTCGATCCCCAAAGCCTCGATTAACCTCGCCTTTTCCTCAAAGGGCGTTATTATCCTGAGATCTTTGGAGGGTTCCAGGACCTTTACTGGATGGGGATCAAAGGTCAGCACAGCAGGAGTGCCACCTCTTACCGAGGCATGCTCTTTAACTGCCTTTAAGACCTTCTGGTGTCCGAGATGGAGGCCATCAAAGTTGCCGATAGTAATAACGATATCCTTGAATCTATCGCCGATCCTGTCAAAGTCCTTAAGGATCAACATATCCTGATTTCTTCGAGTATATGGAGAACCTGTTGCCGTGTCTCATCGATAGTGCCATTATTGTTTATGGCGAAATCAGACCTCCCTATCTTTTCCTCGATTGACATCTGTGCTTGGAGTCTCATTAAGGCATCCTCTCTTTTTATACCCTTTCCTTCGAGCCTTTTCAGGGCTAATCCTTCATCGGTGTAAACAGTTATGGTTTTATCGAATTCACCTTCATATTGCCTTTCGAAGAGGAGGGGTATCTCGATAATGATGACCTTCCTCTTGTCCACTTTCTTCAGGAATTCCTTCATCCTTTTAATAACAAGAGGGTGGAGCAGACCTTCCAGTAACTCCCTCTTTTCCCTGTCAGTAAAGATTATCTCTGCGATCTTGGGCCTGTTGAGTCTCCCCTCCGAGAGGACCGAACCCCCGAGAATCTCTACTATTCTCTCAATTACAGCATCCTCATTGAGTAATTCATCCACTACATCATCGAGGTCAAGGGTAACAGCACCAGCCTCCCTGAATAAACCTGCAACAGTGCTCTTTCCCATGCCATAATTTCCTGTAAGACCTATAACAGGCATTTCTTATTATAACCCAATTCTAAGCATAAGAAGGATTGGCTTGAGATTTCCGAGGATGCTGATAGGAACGACGGGATAGTGAAAGGCAATACTAATCTTCTCTGTTACAGGAGGCGTATCAGATATACTTTAGCGTTTATTCGGAAAAAGTTGGTCTGATTTCAGGGTTGATCAGACGGAGGGAATATATGCTATGGCTCCTGGGGAGGGACTCGAACCCCCGACCAAGTGGTTAACAGCCACCCGCTCTGCCGACTGAGCTACCCAGGAACGAAATATTATATCTTAAGAGTTCGCTTAAGGGCAAGACCCTTGGAGCTTGTTCAAAAAATTTTCAGATACAATATTAAAGACTGCTGTTCTGCTACGCTACTGCTTTACTGCTCTATTGTGATATAATCTTCTCAAATAACCTCAGAGCATATTAATCTTTACCTTAATGTTGTATAAATTTAGAGGCTGGCACGCCTCAAAAACTTTTATAATGCGATTTGATATTTAAGGTGATGGGTAAGGGGTAATGGGTCAATAGGTCATAAGTTAAGGTTATAGGTAGGGATTATGGTAATTAGCTCATAGCTATTGGCTCATAGCTATGAACCATGAACTATGAACTATGAGCGATGAGCGATGACTATCACCTCTGACCTCTGACCTAATTAACCAAATAATAGGTTAATTTTTGCAACGTTTGGGTTTAGATTTAAACATCAGAAGGGAGGATATGATGCTCTATAGATATATCATTATCGTAATGATGATACTTACCATTTCCCCTCAGTCAATTAGCGCATTAACTCTTGATGAGGAAGTAAACATTAAGATCTATCAGGAGATGAGTTCTGGCGTAGTCAACATTACAACCACAACCATATCATATGATTTTTTCTTTAATCCAATTCCTGAAAGTGGCACTGGTTCTGGTTCTGTTCTTGATAAGAAAGGACACATACTCACAAACTATCATGTTGTTGAAAATGCCAGAAAACTTGAGGTTACTCTTTTCGATGGTAGTAAATGGGAGGCAAAACTTATAGGTGCTGACCCAAGTAACGACCTTGCTGTTATAAAGATTAAAGCCCCTCAGGAGAAGCTGAAGCCGATACCTTTTGGGGATTCTTCTAACCTGAAAGTTGGACAGAAGGCTATCGCAATCGGAAACCCTTTTGGTCTGGAAAGGACACTCACTGTTGGGATCATAAGTTCAATTGGAAGGACCCTGAGGGCGGTTAACGGTAGACTTATGAGGGGCATAATACAGACCGATGCGGCAGTAAATCCTGGTAATTCTGGAGGGCCTTTGCTTGATAGCAGCGGAAAGATGATAGGAATAACGACGGCAATATTCAGCCCTGTGGGTGCAAACATTGGTATTGGTTTCGCAATTCCCGTTAATACGGCAAAAAAGATTGTGCCACAGCTTATAGATAAAGGTAGGGTTTCAAGGCCATGGCTTGGAATAACAGGACAGGATATAAATACTGATATGGCGAATCTTCTGAAACTCCCTTCAGCAGGTATTCTTGTAGCAAAGGTCGAAAAGGGCAGTCCTGCTGATAAGGCAGGGATTAAAGGTGGTAAGGACTATGTAATGATAGGAAACCTTCGGATCATTATAGGTGGAGATATGATAGTGGCTGTTAACGGCAGGGCCATTAAGAATATGGATCAGGTTGTAGAAGAGATTGAGTCCATGTCAATAGGGCAATCTATCGAATTAACGATTATAAGGGATAAAAAGCAAAGGGTTGTCAAGGTTACCCTTGCAGAGATGCCTACTCAAAAATAGAGGATTTCTCTGGACTTCGGCATCAAACAAGATTTGCAATGATTGTAAAAGAGTATCGCTTAATGATCGATCATGTAGAGTATTGTCGACATCGAAGTTAGAATGTAATTAAGACTCGGTGTCTTCTTGACATCAGGGTTTTTATATGATATTTGTATGTTAAGAACCATAATCTTGAGGAGGTCTCTATGCACCCCATGACTAAGGACAATCTAAAGTCTGCCTTTTCCGGTGAGAGTCAG
>JBKBUB010000116.1:0-5458 GCA_046290925.1 Thermodesulfovibrionales bacterium
GATCCTATGGGCCTCTTCCATTACCCTTAACCACTCAGAAGACTTTATCTTCTTAGGACTCAATACCTCTCTCACCCTGTCAGAGAGTATCTCAGCACCACCCCCAGGTATGGAATCGAGTCCTGCATCCTTCAGGACGAGAAGCGTCTCCCTGACCGTGAGTTTATGCTTCTCTGAGAGATAGGCTATCTCAGGTGGTGAAAAGCCATGGATATTTATCGAAAATCTTTCCTTTATGGACCTGAGAAGGTCAGTATAATAGTCTATACCCAGTTCAGGATTTATACCACCCTGGAGTAATATCTGTGTGCCACCGAGGGAGGTCGTCTCTTCTATCTTTCTGAATATCTCATCCTTGCTCAGGAGAAAGGCATCGTGACTTTCAGGGTCTCTATAGAAGGCACAGAATCTGCATCTATTTATGCATATGTTTGTATAATTTATATTTCTGTCAATAATAAAGGTAACGATCCCCTCGGGGTGTAAGGTCTTTCTTATATTGTCAGCACCTTCACCAATCTCAAGAAGGTCAGCATTCTTGAATATCCTTATAGCCTCTTCTCTGTCTATCCTCATAAATACTTTTATCTGATTTAAAAAGGTTATAATATTATAACTAAAAATCCTGTTGAAAATTAAAGAATTAATTGGCTAAAATGAAAGACCAATTAAAAGGGAGGATAAACATGGAGACAGTTGAGATAAGATGGCATGGCAGGGGAGGTCAGGGAACCGTTACAGCAGCAAAGGTACTTGCTGATGCCTGCCTTTCTGGTGGAAGGTATGTTCAGGCCTTTCCTGAATATGGTCCTGAGCGTTCAGGTGCGCCTCTAAGGGCATATAACAGGGTAAGCACAAAGGAACTGAGGATGCATTGTCCTGTTCTTCATCCACAGGTTATAGCTATAGCTGATGCAACATTGCTCGATGGTGTTAATGTAACAGAGGGAGCAAAAGAAGATAGCGTATTTATAGTCAATACATCGAAAGAACCTTCAGAAATTAGGGAAAAGCTGAAACTCCTGCCATCTCAGAGGGTATTTACTGTGGATGCCACAAAGATCGCTATAGAGTGTTTTGGAAGGGCTATGCCAAATTCTCCTATGCTCGGGGCTGTATGCAGGGTCACGGGCCTTGTCAGTCTTGATTCGCTCCTCGAAGATGTTAAAAAAAGTTTTGGGAAAAAATTCTCCCAGAAGATAATAGATGGTAATTTAGAGGCTACGAAAAGGGGCTATGAGGAGGTAAAGGAAGGATGAAGGGTTGGAAGGATTTACCAATAGGAGCAGTTGTAACAGAGCCAGGCAGTTCCGAGAAATTCAAGACAGGTTCATGGAGGGCCTTCAGACCTGTTTGGCTGCCTGAGAATTGTATACAGTGTTTATTCTGCTGGATGTACTGTCCTGATATGGCAATTAAGGTTAAGGATGGTAAAAGGGAAGAGTTCGATTACGACTTCTGTAAAGGGTGCGGAATATGCGCGATGGAATGTCCAGGGAAGAAAGGGAAAAAGGCCATAATAATGGTTGAGGAGGGTAAATAATGAGCAAGGTAGTTGCTGTTACAGGTAATGAGGCGGTTGCAAATGCCCTCAGACAGGTTAATCCTGATGTCTGCGCAGCCTATCCTATAACGCCTCAGACAGATATAATGCAGAGGTTTTCGAGTTTTGTTGCAAACGGAAAGGTTGATACAGAGATGATCCTTGTTGAGAGCGAACATAGCGCGATGAGTGCCTGTGTTGGTGCTTCTGCAGCAGGTGGACGGGTCATTACAGCCACCTCGTCTCAGGGTCTTGCCCTTATGTGGGAGATCCTATTCATTGCAGCAGGCACAAGACTCCCGATAGTTATGCCTGTTGTGAACAGGGCCCTTTCTGCACCATTGAACATACACGGTGATCACTCCGATAGCATGGGCGCAAGGGACTCGGGCTGGATACAACTCTATTCAGAGAATGCCCAGGAGGCCTATGACAATACAATACAGGCCTTCAGGATAGCTGAACATATGGACATAAGATTGCCTGTAATGGTCTGTATGGATGGCTTCATAATAAGTCACTCCATTGAGAGGATAGAGTATCTTGACGATGATGTAGTCAGGAATTTCGTCGGTGAATACAGACAGCTTTACCCCCTCCTCGATGTTGAACATCCTGTAAGCTATGGGCCCCTGATACTTCCTGACCTATACATGGAATACAAAAGAGCACAGCATGAGGTTATGACAAAGGTGAGTAAGGTTGTCCTCGATGTGGCTGATGATTTTGAGAAGATATCGGGCAGGAGATACGGTCTCTTTGAATCTTATAGACTCGATGATGCAGAGGTTGCCCTCGTGATACTCAATTCAGCAGCAGGAACTGCAAAGGACGTCGTTGATGAATTCAGGGATCGGGGGATCAAGGCCGGACTTCTCAAACCAAGATTATTCAGACCTTTTCCTTATAGAGAGGTTGCAGAGGCCTTGAAGGGTGCAAAGGCAATATGCGTTATGGACAGGGCTGATTCCTTTGGCGGTTTCGGACCGCTCCATATGGAGATAGCCTCCGCCTTAATGATGAATGGCTCAAGACCTATCCTCATAAACAAGATATATGGTCTGGGTGGTCGGGATTTTCTCCCTGAACATGCAGAGACAGTTCTGAATGAACTTGTAGAGATATTGAAGACAGGTAAGGTAAGGTCTCACAAAGAATACCTTGCTGTTAAAGAATAAAATTTAAAGAGAGGGATAAAAATGGCAACATTAAGTTTAAAGGAGCTTTCAAAGAAAGAGGTTCTTTTCAATCACGGCCACAGGATGTGTTCAGGCTGTGGGACACCAATAATCATAAAACAACTCCTTTTGGCCTCTGACTATCCTGTAGTCGTGGCAAATGCTACAGGTTGTCTCGAGGTTGCATCGTGCATCTCCTTATATACAGCATGGAAGGTGCCCTGGATACATAATGCCTTTGAGAATGCTGCCGCTACCATATCAGGCGCAGAGACCATGTATAGGGCATTGAAGAAGAAGGGAAAGATCGATAAGGAGATAAAGTTCATCGCCATTGGCGGTGATGGTGGCACCTATGATATAGGATTTCAGAGCCTTTCAGGTGCCATGGAAAGGGGTCATGACATGCTCTATGTCTGTTATGACAATGGTGCCTATATGAATACAGGCATCCAGAGGTCAAGTGCAACCCCGATAGGTGCTGATACTACAACCTCTCCAGCAGGTGAGGTAATTCCGGGTAAACTGCAGCCAAGGAAAAATCTGACAAGGATAATGGCAGCCCACGGGATACCTTATGTTGCTCAGACTACACCTGCCCACTGGAGGGATGCGATAACAAAATTCAAAAAGGCCTTTGAGATAAAGGGACCAAAGTTCATCAATGTCCTTTCCCCATGTAACAGGGGCTGGAGATCAAGAACAGATGACGCTATACTCTTATCGAGGCTTGCCGCTGATACCTGCTACTGGCCTTTATATGAGATAGAAAACGGTGTTACAAAGATTAATTATGAACCAAAGGAGAAGAAACCCGTAGAGGAGTTTCTCAGGCCCCAGGGAAGGTTCAAGCATATGTTTGCCCCTGGGAATGAATGGCTTCTGAAACTTTTCCAGGAAGAGGTTGATAAGGAGTGGGAGAGGTTGAAGAAAGAGGCTATCAGTAGTTGATATAATCGAAAATATGTGGTATCTTTGAGGTGTTATGGCTGATTTTGACCTCGTGATGTATGAAGAGGAGTTCAAGAAGATAGAGGAGGAACTCCAGAAACTATATCAACAGGCAAATGCAAAGGTAATATTCCTTGTTGATAAGAATGGCCAATTGATAGCTTCTGCTGGAGAGGCCCATAATATTGATACAACGGCCCTTGCCTCTTTGACAGCAGGAAACATCGCAGCTACAGGAGGCATAGCCCGACTCCTTGGCGAAAAGGAATTCACCGTTCTCTTCCATGAGGGTGATAAGGACAATATACATATCTCCCTTGTGGGGCAGAGGGTTATCCTTGTCGTGATCTTTGATCAGAGGTCTTCACTTGGCCTTGTTAGATTAAGGGTTAAAAAGTCATCAGAGGCCCTTTCGAGGCTTTTTGATGAGATTGCAAAGAAGGCTGAAAAAGACAGAACTGAGGGCAAGTTTGAGGAATCGCCCTTTGCAGAGATAAGTGATGAAGATATCGATAATCTTTTCAGGTAGGGACAGGTCCAGGTGTCTTTTATAAACTATTCCTCTCGTGAAATAAACTGCAAGATAGTATATTATGGCCCTGGTTTATGTGGTAAGACCACTAATCTCCAGTATATATATAAGAAGACCAATCCCGAACAGAAAGGCAAGCTCATATCCCTTGCTACGGAGACAGATAGGACTCTATTTTTTGATTTCCTTCCATTAACCCTTGGTGATATAAAGGGTTTCAGGATAAGATTCCACCTTTACACAGTTCCAGGGCAGGTCTTTTATGCAGCAAGCAGGAAGTTGATTCTTAAGGGTGTCGATGGTGTTGTCTTTGTTGCTGACTCACAGCTTGAGAGAATGGAGGCTAACATCGAGAGCCTTGAAGACCTCAGGATAAATCTAAGCGAGCAAGGCTATGATCTCGATAAGTTGCCATTTACAATTCAGTATAATAAGAGGGACCTGCCAAATGTAGCACCACTTATGGAGATGAACTCTTTGCTTAATCCTAATGGTGTTCCCTATTTCGAGGCAGTAGCCCTCACAGGCAAAGGAGTCTTTGAGACATTAAAGAGTGTAGCAAAACAGGTGCTCTTTGAACTAAAGAAGCACTATTAAGGAGGTGTATCATGCCAGTGTATCCCAAGAACTACCAAAAACTCTCCAAGAAATTTCCTGAACTGATTAAGGCCCATGAGGAAGTGGGAAAGATCGCAAGGTCATCAGGACCTATCGATGAGAAGACCTGTCACCTTATCCAGTTAGCTGCCTCAATTGCGGCAAAGTCAGAGGGGGGTGTCCATTCCCATACGAGGAGGGCCATCGATGCAGGCGCAACAAGGGAGGAGATATATCACGTGATAGCCCTGATGATAAGCACCGTTGGTTTTCCTGCTGCGGCTGCTGCATTTTCATGGGTGAATGATGTCATAGGCAAGAAGAGATAAGATAAGAATTAATCAAAGGCTGTTCAATAACTAACAAGGTTTTCTGTGTGTCATACCGCGAAACTTGTCCCTGCATGTATTAAGCGGGGAGCGGGTATCCAGAAAAACAAAAAGCATTTAAAAACAACTGGATTCCGCTTTCACGGGAATAAATAGTTGCGGTAATCTAAGAATAGATGTATTCATAGTGCCTTGATTTTTAGGGCTTTGTGAGTTGTTGAACGGGCTTATTAATCATTCATTATACATACGGGGAAGGGGAAGGGATTATAAGGTCAAGACTCAGCATCAAACTTGTAATACCCAAAGGTTGCAAAAACTATCCTGA
>JBKBUB010000117.1:0-5349 GCA_046290925.1 Thermodesulfovibrionales bacterium
GGAATTCCTCGTTGAGACAGGAACATTTATTAAGGATGCGGAAGAGGTAGGCAATATTGTGGTTGGTGTCTTTAATGGGAGGCCTGTTTATCTCAGGGATGTGGCGATGATTAAGGATGGCCCTGAGGAGCCATCGAATTATGTGTTTATGGGGCTTGGCCCTGCTGCGGATAAGAGGGGTATTAAGGGTAATAAGAGTGGTAAGCATGAGGCTGTAACGATCGCTGTATCAAAGAAGAAGGGTGCAAACGCAAGCATCGTTGCCCATGAGGCCTTAAAAAAGGTCGAGGCATTGAAGGGAAGTCTCATACCCTCTGACGTGAATGTAACTGTAACGAGGAATTACGGTGACACCGCAAAGGAAAAGTCTGATGAATTGCTCGAGCATATGCTTATCGCTACAATATCTGTTATTATCCTCATTGCCCTTGCCCTGGGCTGGAAGGAGTCAATAGTTGTTGCTGTTGCAGTGCCTGTGACACTGGCCCTTACATTGCTGATCAATTACCTCTATGGATATACATTGAATAGGGTGACCCTCTTTGCCCTTATCTTCTCAATCGGTATATTAGTTGATGATGCAATAGTCGTTGTTGAGAATATCCATAGACACTTTAAGATGCACAAGATAGATCCGCTGACGGCAGTCCTTGCTGTTGATGAGGTGGGAAATCCAACGATCCTTGCTACATTTACTGTTATTGCTGCCCTTTTACCAATGGCCTTTGTATCAGGCCTCATGGGTCCTTATATGAGGCCAATACCTGTTGGTGCCTCAGCAGCAATGTTATTCTCCCTCCTTGTAGCCTTTATAGTGAGCCCGTGGCTCAGTTATATCGTATTAAAAAGGGTTAAGCACGAAGAGGCTGAGGGGAAAGAGGGCGAGAAGATGCTGAGGCTCTATGAAAGGATACTTGGCCCACTCATTGACAGCAGGAACAAGAGGTTTCTTGCCCTTGGTGTCGTTGCCATCTTGCTTGGTCTCGCAATCCTTCTCGTTCCTTTGAAGGCAGTGACAGTAAAGATGCTTCCCTTTGATAACAAGAGCGAGCTTCAGGTAATAATCGATATGCCTGAAGGAAAGACCCTCGAGGAAACTGCGGCACTAACAAACGAGATGGGAGATTATCTAAAGACAGTGCCAGAGGTGACTGATTACGAGGCCTATGTTGGTACGGCTGCACCCTATAATTTCAATGGATTGGTAAGACACTATTTCCTGAGGGTAGGCAGCAATGTGGCTGACATACAGGTCAACTTTGTTTCAAAGGGTGAGAGGAAGGCTCAGAGCCATGACCTTGCAAAGAGACTACGACCTGAACTGAAAAAGATTGCTGACAGATTTGGTGCAAGGATAAAGATCGCAGAGATCCCTCCAGGTCCTCCTGTCCTGAGCACCCTCGTTGCTAAGGTTTACGGGCCTGACCCTAAGAGACAGGTTGAGATAGCAAGACAGATAAGGGATATCTTTGAAAAGACTGATGGTGTTGTTGATGTGGACTGGTATGTTGAGGATGACCAGGAAAAGTTAATCTTTGATGTGGATAAAGAAAAGGCATCATATCATGGCATAAGCACCGAGGCCGTGTCGCAGGCCTTGAGGATTGCCCTCAATGGAATGGGAGCAGGCCTTGTCCATTTTGAAAAAGAGAAAGAACCTGTGGAGATATATCTGAGAATGCCCATGGAAGAGAGGGCAGGCATAGAATCTCTTAAGGAGACAACTATACCCTCTCCAGCAGGAATCCCAATACCACTTTCAGAGCTTGTTAAGGTGAAAAGGGGGATAGAGGATAAGACCATCTATCACAAGAATCTTAAGAGGGTTACCTATGTAATAGGTGATGTGGCAGGTAAGGAGGAGAGCCCTGTCTATGCAATCTTAAAGATGAGGGACAGGATTAAGGAGCTAAAGATTCCTGAGGGATATGAACTCAGGCAATACTCCTCTGTCCAGCCCTGGCTCGAAGATAGGTATGCCATGAAGTGGGATGGCGAATGGCACATAACCTATGAGGTCTTCAGGGACTTAGGAATTGCCTTTGGAGCGGTTCTAATACTAATCTATATCCTTGTTGTTGCCTGGTTCAGGAACTTCATAACACCTTTGATTATAATGGCACCAATACCTCTCACACTTGTCGGGATACTTCCTGGTCACTGGCTCTTTGGTGCCTTCTTTACCGCAACATCGATGATAGGATTTATCGCCCTTGCAGGAATAATAGTTAGAAACTCGATACTCCTCGTTGATTTTATCGAGATGGAATGGAGGCAAAAGGGAGGACTCAAGGATGCCCTGATTAAGGCAGGCGCTGTTAGGTTCAGACCTATCGTGTTGACAGCAGCAGCGGTTGTTGTAGGGTCCTTTGTAATGATCTTCGACCCCATTTTCCAGGGCCTTGCTATAGCAATGATGTTCGGTGCTGTTGCAGCAACAGGTCTGACATTGATAGCGGTGCCACTACTTTATTATGAGTTCTTCAAAAACAGGACCTGTCCAATAAAGGAAATGGAGAAAGGAGAAGAGATAGAAAATGGGAGAGAGGCACGGGAAGAAGGAGGTGAGTAGATTCAATGTACATAGCACAGACAGATAGCTGGTATCTCGAGAGGATTATATGGCTGATAGCAGGGATATTTGCCCTTGGAAGTGCCCTGCTTGCCTGGCTTCACAGCCCCTATTGGTTGATCCTAACGGGGCTTGTTGGTATTAACCTCATAGTGTTTGCCTTAACAGGTTTCTGTCTAATGGCAAATATTGTATATAAGCTCGGTGCAAGACCGAGGCTTGGTAAGTAGTGGTTAAGTGTAGAATAGTTAAGAAGGAGGTTGAGAAATGGCTGATAATGAATATGTCTGCCTCGATTGCGGAAGGCAGTTTGTCTTGAAGGCAACCTTATTAAAGAAATCCGATGCACGATGTCCTTACTGTGATGGCGAAAGGCTGATGAAGCTTAGCCCCTCTTCATGGCTTGGTTTCTTCGGTGGTGGTGGCGGCTGAAACCCTTGGGGTTGTTAGGCCGTGGGCCTACTTGCCAATACAGAACTGGCTGAAGACCCTGTTAAGTATATCCTCTGTTGTGACGGCACCAACTATCTCTCCGAGATGGTCGAGGCCGTCACGCAGAGACAGGGCTATGATCTCTCCAGGCTGCGAATTCACCATATCCTCTGATGCCTTTCTGAAAGATGTTATAGCATTGTCGATCGCTTTCTTATGTCTGAGGTTTGCCACTATAAGACCCTGCGATTCTCCCATTGCCCCGCCCAGGGAGAGGTTAATTATTGACTCCTTAAGTTCTTCAAGTCCCTGACCTGTTTTTGCTGATATATTCAGGGTGAGGGGTAAAGGGTGTATGGTGATGGTGGCTACAGAAGGAGACAGGTCTGCCTTATTGATGGCAATAATAAATCTCTTTCCTTTCTCCCTCACCTTTTCGATTATATAAAGGTCTTCATCGCTTAAAGGTCTGCTACCATCTATAACAACGATAGCAAGATCAGAATCATCAATGGCCTGAAGACTCCTTCTCACACCCTCCCTTTCTGCCATCTCATGGGCCTCCCTGATGCCAGCCGTGTCCATGACCCTCACAAGGAGACCCTTTATGTTAAGCAGTTCCTCAATAACGTCCCTCGTCGTGCCAGGAAACTCTGTAACTATAGCCCGGTCCCTCTCAAGCAGGGCATTGAGCAGCGAGGACTTACCAACATTGGGTTTCCCTACTATGGCAACATTAACACCTTCTCTTAAGAAACGGCCCTCTTCATAGGTCTTTGAGAGTCTTTCAAGTTCATCGATAATCGAGGATAGCTCCGCATTAATGGCATCTAAGGTCGCAGCCTCTATATCCTCATCAGGAAAATCTATGTATGCCTCTATATTGGCACAGAGTTCGGTTAACCTATCAATCAGTTTCGTTATCTTTTCCGATATAACTCCCTTAAGCTGCTTCATTGCGATCCTCTGTGATGCCTCTGTCTTTGCCTTTATGAGGTCTGCAACAGCCTCTGCCTGAGCAAGGTCTATCCTCCCGTTCAGAAAGGCCCTTTTCGTGAATTCCCCTGGTTCTGCAAGCCTCGCTCCCTCCCTGAGGACAAGTTCAAGGGTCTTTCTAAGGGGAAGAAAGCCGCCATGGCAGTTTATCTCAACAGTGTCTTCCCTCGTGTAGGTATTTGGGGCCTTCATTACAGAGACGAGTACCTCGTCAACCGTCTCTCCTGTTGAAGGATCCTTTATGAATCCATAGATGATAGTATGGGATTTTACCTCTTGGAGTCTCCTACCCTTTAGGGATACAAAGAGCCTGTCTGCTATATCTAATGCATCCTTTCCACTTATCCTTACTATCCCGATCCCTGCCTCTCCAAGAGGTGTTGAGATAGCAGCAATTGTGTCATCGAACATAATTTATTATAACAGACAAAAGCTCTTAAACCCTAAACCTCTCCACCATCCTCTGCAGTTCTGAGGCGAGCCTTGCTAAGTCCTGTGAGGCTGCTTTTATCTGTTCTGTTGCTACGGCTGACCTCTTTGTGATCTGTGAGATATTTTCCATGCTTTGCGAGACCTGCTCAGAGGCTGCTGATTGTTCCTCTGCTGCAACAGCGATCCTTTGAACCATCTCTACACTCCTGTCAGAGGCGCTTACAATACGCTCAAGAGAATCCTTTGCCCCTTCAGCAAGTCGAACGCCCTCTTCGACCTCATTGACACCTATCTTCATTGATTCAACAGACCTCTCTGTTTCTGCCTGAATCTTCTGAATCATCTCCGCAATCTCCTTTGTGGCCTTTCCAGTTCTCTCAGCCAGTTTCCTCACCTCATCAGCGACGACTGCAAATCCACGACCTTGCTCTCCAGCCCTTGCAGCCTCAATTGCGGCATTGAGGGCAAGAAGGTTTGTCTGATCAGCAATATCATTTATGACCCTTATAATATTACCTATCTCTTCTGAACTCTTTCCAATGAACTCTTTCCAAGTTCCTCAATGGTTGCTGCCGTCTCCCTAACATTGTTGGCAATCCTTATCATCCCCTCAACAGTCTTCTCAACCGATTCCCTGCCTTTTGATGCTGTTTCTGCCGCCTCCTTTGATGCCCCTGCCGCATCAGAGGCATTCTTTGCAACATCCATTATTGTCTGTGACATCTCTGTCATTGCCGCAGCAATCTGTTCTGTCTGCGAGGTCTGCTGATGTGAACCTTCATTAAGTTCACTGGATGTGGCAGAGAGTTCCTCAGAGGCTGAGGCCAAGGATGTTGTGCTTTCTTTGATCTGATAAACCATATCTCTTAGGTTTTTAATCATATTATTAAATCCCCTTGCCATTGTTCCGACCCCAT
>JBKBUB010000118.1:0-5272 GCA_046290925.1 Thermodesulfovibrionales bacterium
ATAAGCAATTTGCTCACATTTGATTGGCGTATCAAGTATGGTTTATTGAAAACCTTGATTAAGTGTTGCCAGGGTTTCCAAATAGTCTCTGACTTTTTGGGAAACATATTGCCTTTTCAATCTGCCCATCGTTCCTATCAGGATTTCCGAGATTTAACATCCTTTCAGGGATCTCAGAAACTCGATTATCCTGTCTCGTATCTCGTCCCTCGCCCTCCTAAACTCTCGCATGATCATCTCCTCCGAGCCAATCGTTCCAACAGGGTCTTTCACAGGCCAGTGTAATCTCTTCACATTAAGAGGTATTCTGAGACAATAGGCCTCTGCATTTGTGCAGAGGGTTATGACAAGGTCCATCTGCCTGAGCAAGTCATGGTCAATTGACTTTGACCTCTGCCCCGATATATCTATCCCTATCTCCTTCATAACAGCAATTGCCTTAGGATGAACTGCCGTTGCAATAAGGCCTGCACTATAAGGTTCTATAAGGCCATTGCCAAGTTCTCTGGCAAGCCCCTCAGCCATCTGGCTACGGCAGGAGTTAGCGGTACACAAAAACATGACCTTCATTTTTTAATTATACCATTTGAAAATGCACATATATCACTACACTTACGAAGTGGGGAGTGACAAATTTTTATGGGTTTTTGTTAAACTTTTATATGCCTGTAATAAGGGTAGAGAATCTAACTAAGAAGTTTGGCCCTATCACCGCAGTTGATGGGATATCCTTTGAGGTAGATGAAGGGACTATCTTTGGTTTCTTAGGCCCGAATGGTGCGGGCAAGACGACTACAATAAATATCCTCTGCACCCTCCTGCTCCCCACATCAGGCAGGGCTTATATAAATGGCCATGATTGTGTTAAGGAGCCTTCAGAGGTGAGGAAATCAATAGGCATCGTTTTTCAGGACCCCACGATCGACAAAGACCTGACCGCCTATGAGAATCTCTTTTTTCATGCTTACCTGTATAATCTCAAGAGAAGAGAAATAAAGAAAAGGATTGATGAGGTACTGAACTTTGTCGGTCTCTATGAAAGGAGGAATGACCTTGTAAAGAAATTCTCAGGAGGCATGAAGAGGAGGCTCGAGGTGGCGAGGGGTCTCATGCACAGTCCAAAGGTCCTTTTCCTCGATGAGCCAACACTCGGCCTTGATCCCCAGACGAGAACAAGCCTCTGGGAATTTATCACTGAATTGCCCTTAAAGAGCAATGTCACTGTATTCATGACGACCCATTACATGGAGGAGGCAGAGGTCTGTAACAGGATAGCCATTATTGACAGGGGTAAGATAATAGCCACAGGCTCGCCAGAGGAACTCAAAAAGACTGTTGGCGGTGATGTCATCTATATAAAAACAACGGACAACAGAAAGGCAAAGAAAGAGATAGAAGGGATATTTAATCTTGAGGTTTCTGAAAAGAGAGACGAACTATTTCTGACAGCCCTGAGAGGGGATACATGCATACCTGAGATAATAAGGGCAATAGGTGAAAGAGTCCTATCAGTGAGGCTTCAGAGACCAACGCTTAATGATGTCTTCTTAAAGTTAACGGGCAGGGAGATAAGAGCCGAGGAGGTCTCTTCGACAGATACAATCAGAGAGGCTGTGAGATCTTACAGGAGGAAATTTGATAGAGGTTAATGCAATCTATGTGATCGTGGCAAGGGAATTCAAAAAATTTATGAGAGAAAAGAGCAGGCTTATCTCGACACTCGTAAGACCCCTTATATGGCTTTTTTTCGTTGGTGCAGGCATGTCGAGGCTCGTCTCGCCCCAGCCGGGTATAATGACTGTATCATATCTCCAGTTCATTTTCCCCGGAATCCTCGGGATGACCATCCTGTTTAGTTCAATATTCTCTTCCATATCGATAATATGGGATAAAGAATTCGGATTCATGAAGGAGATACTCGTTGCACCTGTATCAAGGCTTTCAATAGTTATCGGAAAGGCTTTGAGCGGTACTGTGGTATCGATGATTCAGGCAGCTATCATACTTATATTATTTCCGATCCTCGGCCTGAAGCTTGGCATCCCGCAGATAACCGGGACATTACTCGTATGCCTGATCCTTTCTTTCTGCATATCTGCCCTTGGGATTGTTATAGCCACATTTTATGAGAGCTTTGAGAGTTTTAGCGTTATAATGAACTTCATAGTAATGCCCATGTTTTTCCTCTCAGGGGCGATGTATCCTGTTAAGGTTTTGCCCCTTATACTCAAGATGGCAACGAAGATAAATCCCTTGACTTATGGCATCGACGGGCTGAAGCACACAATACTCGGAAGGCCTGAGGTATATGATTTCCCTTTAACGATCGATATAATTATCCTCCTGGGGACATCAATCCTTTTTATAATTGTGGCAGGTCTTCTCTTCGAGAGGAAGAAATAAAATTCTTCCTTATAATGTCAATGAACTCATAAAATCTCATGTAGTTGTCAGAGAGATTCTGGATAATCGTATCATCTTTAATCTCCCAGTACCTGTGAATCAAGGTATTTCTGAAATCAAAAAAGGGCTTAAGGGAATCATAAAGCCCTGTATCAATAATCCCTTTCTCATGAGCCTTCTTGATAGTATCTATATATCCCTTTACGGGCATCCCGAATCCTTTAGCAAGAATATGCTGAAGCACGAGTGCGATAGCCTCAGCGATCTCTATCAAGATGTATTTAATAGCCTTTATCAATCTCGCATTTGATAAAATCTCCTCTGTCTTAGATTCAGACAGGATAGTCTTTAGTTCATCGGTATTAACCTTTATCTCATACAGGTATTGATTAAGCCTCTTAATGTCTATGTCCATATTTATCTGTAAAACTCCTGCAATACGATCTCGTTTATACGATAAAGAAGGGATATCCTTTCTATAAAATCTGTTCTCAGTCCTGGGTCTTTATCAACGAGGAGTATCCCCTTATCAAGAATCTCGATAACAAAATCATAAGGTGCATCATTAATGATCCTGACATCTATATCATCAGGTGAAATATCTATATTATCTCTTCTGAGTGCATCGGAAAGCATGATTTTAAGGTTTGCCTGAAGCAAAAAAGGATCATCCACCCCTCCTGAATAAACTGCAATATCGATATCCCTTGCGATAGGACTTCCCTCTGCAAATGAGCCATATAAATAGGCAAAGATTACGTCATCCTCTTTTTTCAGAGATTCGGTTAAAGATGAGATGATATCCGGTCTCCTCTCATTTAGAGAAAGCACTTTTAATAATACCATAGATCCCCCTTAAAGGGATACAAAAAGCTTCTGACTGAGAATTGCCAATAGAAACGATGGACAGCCTGAAAAGGCTTTACGGCGACACCATAATCAAGGGTTTTCAACATAACCTTACTTTTTACGCCAATCAACCATTGGGTGATCAAATTGTTATGTCGTCAAATAAATACTGTCGCTTTCGTAAAGACTTTGAAGGCTGCCTATCGTTTCTTTACATTAGTTCTAATGGCAAATTACAGTTCTGATCTTCTAAAGGGGGATCCTTATCGAGAAGGTCGTCCCCTCGCCTTCTTTTGATCTGACTGTTATCTCTCCTCTGTGGGCGGTGATTATTTGATAGGTAATACTGAGACCAAGGCCCGTTCCTTTGCCAACCTCCTTTGTCGAAAAGAAGGGGTCAAAGATTTGGGGTAAAATTTTCTCGGGAATGCCAGGGCCGTTGTCAGAAACTTCTATCCTGACAAGTTCCGTTCTCCTTTAAAGAGCTTATCCTTATACTGTCTCCCTTCTTAGAATCCTCAATAGTCTGAACAGCATTCTTCAGTAGGTTTAAAAAGGCTATCTCGAAGAGCCCCTTGTCGATATTCACAGGGCCTGAGTAATTAATGTCTTTAATTATCTTTATACCACTGAGGGATTTCATACCCTCGAGGGTTTTTATCACGTTATCAATAACCTCTTCAATGTTAATACCGGCTATTTTAAGTGTTTGCTCTCTGGCAAAAGAGAGCAAATCTTTAACAATCTTCTCTATCCTTTGGGCAGCGAAGATTATAGTTCTAAGATATTCCCTTTTCTTTTCGTCTTCTTCATCATTATAAAGGACCTCTGAATATCCAATTATTGGCGAAAGGGGGTTATTGACCTCATGGGCAATCCCACCAGCCATTATCCCAAGGGATGCAAGCTTTTCTGCCCTTTTTAGCTTCTCTTCGAGTTCCATCTCCCTTGTAATATCTCTGAGTACTATAATCACCTTTTTTATATCATCACTAATTGGATAAACCCTGAGCGATAATGTCCTGTCCTGAAACTGAATCGTCCTCGACATTAGTTCATTCAGATTTTTTATATCCTTTATACCTAACATCTTAAGAAAGTCTGCCTTGAGAAGATGAACCCCAAAGAAATCTGCTGCCGCAGTATTAAATATAAGAGGCTTGTAATTCTCATCGAGGACAATGACCATATCCTGCATGGCATCAAAGGTATTCTGCCATTCCAAGGCCCAGTCTGTTATCACCTTCTCCTTTTCTTTTATCTCTTTCTCGAGGGATGCACCCTTTCTGCCTGCGTAGTAAGAGAAAAAAAGAAAGGCCAATATGGTAAACCCAATCGTAAAAGCAATATATCTTTTTGCCTCCAGCAGATGTGCTTCGAGAATCTGAGTCTGAGTGGAGCTCAAATCCTTTGCCTTTTCAAAGGAATAGGTTACAAATCCTTTAACAAAAACAGCAATATCTCCGCTGTTAATCTTCTTACCCTCATTAAGGTATCTCAATGCCCTTTCAAAAATTTCCTTCCCTGCAGTGAGCCTCGTAATGGTTTCTTCCTTGTGATGACAGGCATAACATTCCGACAATCTCGTATTTATCCCTGAGACAAGACCTTTTGCGTCATCGACATTGCCCTTGTTGAGTTTATTAAGAAGGGTAAGGGATTTTTCTAAGACTTCTGTCCTTGATAGAAGGCTCTTATTTATTAAAAGAGTTTTTTTGATTTCCTTCTGCAGGTTCAGGAAGTTTACATATGATAGGATAATACCTATTGCATTAATAACAATTACAATAAGTAATATTCGATATATAATGCGCCTCATCCTTGCCTCAAAAAACTTGTATAAATATTATCATTTTTCTATAATGAAAGTAGAAGTTGATTGAAGTTTATCACAAATGTGATAAAAAAACAATATCATGAAAGACATAAGGGCGAGGCTGCTAATACTTAAGGGCTCAAGGTCAATTAAGGACTTTGCGAGAATCCTCGACCTTCCTACTTCAACAGTTTACTATTACAT
>JBKBUB010000119.1:0-5098 GCA_046290925.1 Thermodesulfovibrionales bacterium
CATGTGTGACACGAATGCCTATATAAGAACAGGTGATTCTGAAGAGTTATATCTTGAGAGCGTGGACATTCTTAGACCCGAGGATGGAAGGGTATTCCTCAAGAATCTCTTTGGAGAACAAAAGGTCTTTGAAGGGAGATTAAAGGAGATTTCTTTTCTTAAGAGAAGGATAATCCTTGAGCCTAAATGAATGCCTGGAGACTGATTGATTCTGGGGAGGGAGATGCCTTTTACAACATGGCCATTGATGAGGCTATTGCTATAGCGGTGATGAATGGAGTAGTCCCTCCTACATTGCGTTTCTATGGCTGGAAGGTTCCTTCTGTCAGCCTCGGTCATTTTCAGAGAATTGATGACATAAATCTTAACTACTGTATTGAAAATAATCTTCCTGTAGTCAGAAGGCCGACAGGCGGCAGGGCGATCCTTCATGGCGATGAGCTTACCTATAGTTTCTCAGCCAGGAATGAGGATGGATTCTCAGGTGGATTAATGGAGTCCTATTCTTTAATAGGCAATGCCTTTTTAGAGGCACTGAGAATGCTCGGTCTTGATGCGGAGATGATGCAAAGAAGGCAGAAAGGTAGTATCCTCACGAGAAGTCCACTCTGTTTTAACTCCACATCAATTGGCGAGATAAGCCTGAGGGGAATTAAGCTCATAGGCTCTGCCCAGAGGAGGTGGAAAGGGGGCTTCCTCCAGCAAGGGTCTATCCCTTATTCGATTGATCTGGAGAAGACGATAGGAGTTTTCAGGATGATGCCTGAATCAATAAGCCTCAAGGGATTAGGGTCATTTATCAATATAGACATAGGAAGTATTAAAAAGGCGATTTTAAAGGCCTTTGAAAAGACCTTCAATATCAGTCTTGTCCTGTCTTGTCTATCTCATGAAGAGGTTTTTCTTGCTGAACGGCTTCAGAGGGAGAAGTATCTTCTTCCTGAATGGAATCATTCGGGTTTAAAAGGGGGTTTCTATTCAACTTTTGAAACTCCCCTGATGTTGAATAATAATAAACAAGGATAGTGGCAATCATGCTGAGACCTATATAACTCTGAATAAAGTAAACAGATAATTGATATATGAAGGATAAAAAGGGACCTATAAGGGGTACAAGACCCATAGGTATTCCAATGGCAATTATGGCAAAATTTGTTATTACAAAGGCTAAAAATATCAAACAGTATAAATATAATCCCTGTGGTTTTCTGTAGAGATACTGAATAGCCTTCTTGATGGCAGCGATAGGGCCTTCACCATTTAGTGCAATAATAGCAGCGCCATATATTGTTATTGATAGGACGACCAGTATAAGGCCTAATCCAAAAAAAAACAAAAAAAGAGAAAAGAATATGCCGAGGAAAAGGGCAAGGGCTGCCTCTTGCTCTCTTGCAAGTAAGATCAAGGCAGAGATTGAACCACCCAAAAGACCGAGAACAAAGGCTAAGGCGAGAAAACCGAGACCAATTAAGGCCGTAAAACCCATGAGAGGGAAGAAGAGCCTTTTGCCTTCATTCCAAAAGGTACTGAAGTGAAATGAACTGGCCTCCTTTATGGTTCTGGCTATTAAGCCTAACGAACCTCCAAAAACGAAGACACCTATGACGAAGATCGAGATGATATAAATGAGAAGGGATGTAAACAATAAAATGGCCAGTCCCAGATAACGGGAGAGGAGGTCAGAGGGCCTTCTGAAAAGGTTCACTATTTCATCAGGTTTTGACAGTTCTGTCAGGTCAATTCCGAAGATGATAAAAGCTATGGCAAGGGGTATGCCGATGAAGATAAAAAAGCCGAAGAGGCTCACAAACATCGCGCCCACCTGAATCAGGACGAGCTGCCAGTTCCTGTTTATAACCCTGAATCCTGTCTTAATAGAATCGATATATGTCAAAGACCCTCCCTTATTACAAAGGCGATAGGCTTAAGGCTTTAGGCTTAAGGCTTAAGGCTTAAGGCGATAGGGGAGAGGCTCGCAGCCTATTCTCTTCAGCCTTCAGCCTTCAGCCTTTCCCTTCAGTATAATGCCTTTGCCCTTTCTATAAAGAGCCTCATCTTCTTGAGGTCCTTTTTACCCTTTTCCTCTTCGATACCACTGCTCACATCAACAGCATAGGGTCTCACCCATCTTATAGCCCTTTCTATGTTTTCAGGATTGAGACCGCCGGCGAGTATAATATGGCCGAACTGCTTTGCTGCTACCGCGATATCCCAGTTGAAGATCTGACCTGTCCCTCCGAGTGATTCAGGTGTGTAAGTATCGAGCAAGAAGGCAGAGACCCTGTATTTCTTTAGCGGTTCAAGATCGCTCAACTCCTTTACCCTTATGGCCTTGATCACCCTCCTGCTCAACAGGCATGACTCAGGAGGTTCATGACCATGTAGCTGGGCAATGTCTATCGGTACATGCCTTAAGGTATCTTCTATCCTCTCTGGCGTCTCATCAACAAAGACCCCAACAGTCGTTATTAATGGAGGCAGTTGCTTTATTATCTCTTTTGCCGCCTCAGCACTTATATATCGAGGACTCCCCTTATAAAAGACAAAGCCCAGTGCATCGGCTCCGTAATCAACAGCAGCCAGGGCATCCTCGAGATTCGTTATGCCACAGATCTTGACTTTTACCTTCATTTAACCACAGGCAGTTTTGAAAGTGCCTCCTTTATCTTCTCCTCGGGATACTCGTAATCCTCCAGTTTCCCTGAAAGATAGTCAGCATATGCAGCAAGGTCGAGATAACCGTGTCCGCTTAGGTTAAAAAGTATGGTCTTTTCCTTGCCTTCTTCTTTACACTTTATAGCCTCATCTATTGCTACCTTAATGGCATGGGAGCTTTCCGGAGCCGGTATGATGCCCTCTGACTTTGCAAAGGTGATGGCTGCTGCAAAGACAGAGGTCTGTCCACAGGCAACAGCCTCAATCAGTCCATCATGGTAGAGTTGGCATACGAGAGGCGCATCGGCATGATACCTGAGACCACCAGCATGGATACCTGGCGGTACAAAGTCATGACCGAGGGTGTACATCATGAGAAGGGGTGTGAGGCCTGCTGTGTCACCAAAGTCATACCTGAATTCACCTTTAGTAAGGGTAGGGCATGATGTAGGCTCAACAGCAATAACCCTTAATTCCCTTCCATTTATCTTATCCTGTAAAAAAGGGAAGCTCACGCCACCGAGGTTGCTACCGCCACCACAACAACCTATGATAATGTCAGGGTAATCATTTATCATCTCAAACTGTTTCTTTGCTTCTAATCCTATAATAGTCTGGTGGAGTAAGACGTGGTTGAGGACAGAGCCGAGGGCATAATTCGTATTATCATGGGTTGCAGCATCCTCTACAGCCTCGGAGATTGCTATTCCGAGGCTACCGGGATTTTCAGGGTCTGCCTCCAATATCTTCCTTCCTGCCATTGTGACTGTTGAAGGGCTCGGATGGACTGTTGCACCCCATGTCTCCATTGCTATACGCCTGTAGGGTTTTTGGTTGTAGCTTACCTTTACCATGTAGACGGTCACATCGAGACCGAAGAGGCTGCCTGCTAAGGCCATCGCAGAGCCCCACTGACCAGCCCCTGTCTCAGTGGCAATCCTTTTTATACCTGCCTTTTTATTGTAATAGGCCTGAGGAATGGATGTATTAGGCTTATGACTTCCCGCAGGGCTCACACCCTCATACTTGTAATAAATGCGAGCAGGGGTGTTGAGAGCCCTTTCGAGTCTGTGAGCCCTGTACATAGGGCTTGGTCTCCAGAGTGTATATATATCAAGGACATCTTCTGGTATATCGATCCACCTCTCTGTCGTAACCTCTTGCTCTATTAATGCCATTGGGAATATAGCAGAAAGGTCCTCAGGACCAACTGGCTTAAGTGTGGCAGGGTGAAGTGGTGGCTTTGGAAGGTTTGGCATATCAGCCATTATGTTATACCACTTCCTTGGCATCTCTCTCTCTGAAAGAATGATCTTTGTCTCCCTCATTAATTCCTCCTCATGTAATGCGTAATTCCTCTATCTTCTTACCAATATCTTCTGATTCCATTAGGGTCGTCCCCACGAGCATGGCATCAATACCAGCAAGGTCGAGCCTGAGGACATCTTCCCTGCTTTTTATACCACTTTCGCTTACAGTAAGCCTGTCAGAGGGTATCTCCTTTTTTAACAGAAATGTTGTATTTATGTCCACCATTAGGGTCTTGAGATCCCTGTTATTAATACCTATTATGTCGGCATCTATACGAAGGGCCTTCTCAAGGTCATGGTAATCATGGACCTCGAATAGTACGGCAAGGCCGAGTTCCCTGGCCATATGGAGATATTCTTCTGCCTGTACCCTGTCGAGGATTGCTCCGATCAGGAGGATGGCATCAGCACCGAAGGCCCTCGATTCATAGATCTGATAATCATCAAAGATAAAGTCCTTTCTAAGAACTGGCCTCGTGACCCTGTCCTTCACAATCTTTATATAATCAGTAGAACCTAAAAAGAAGTCCTCCTCTGTTATAACCGAGATTGCATCAACAGCCTTTTCCTCATAAATGGAGACTATCCTTTCAAGGTCAAAGTCAGCCCTTATTATTCCCTTTGATGGGGAGGCCTTTTTTATCTCAGCAATCAGCCTTATGTTTTTCTCTCTTTTTATAGCCTTCTTAAAGTCTCTTGTGCTATCGAGACCGCTTATCATGGCCTTGATTTCTGATAAGGAGGTCTTTGACTTTACATGCCTTAGCCTTTCCTTCTTTTTCTCTATGATACCATCGAGAATCGACATGCTAAATTTTAAGTTAAGAATCGTGTAATATTCAAGGGAGTTTTAATTTTCCCTTATCCTTTCGTGATTAACCAAACAATGCATTTTCCGTGATTAAAAACCTCTTATCAGATTTTCAAGCACAGAAAAGAATCCTGGGAAGGATATATCAACACATTCAGGATTATTTATCATGGTCTCTCCCTCTGCAATAAGACCTGCTATTGCAAGGGACATGGCAATCCTATGGTCATTGTAACTGTCCACCTGAGCGCCTTTTAAAAAACTCCTTCCTTTAATAGCTATGCCATCAGGATATTCCTCAAGCTCAACCCCCATCTTTTTT
>JBKBUB010000011.1:0-13573 GCA_046290925.1 Thermodesulfovibrionales bacterium
TTGAATGTTGCTATAGGTATCGCAGATAAAAGTTTTTTCACCATGCCAGCCCAAATGATAGGCTAATTTTTGCAACGTTTGGGTAAATTCTCTTTCTAAAATCTTTACCCAATTTTGCTATTATTTTTTTCTTATACAGATTTTTCGACAGTTTACAAATTATTATGTTTTGTCAATATTGACTATATTCTTTCTTTTATGTTATTTTGAATTTATTTTTTTGAAGGAGAGGAAATGTGGGAGAGATGAATATAAAAAAGGTTGCAACAAAAAGCAGGGAGAATAAATCATCAAAGAAGAAGACTCTCTCAATGAGAGAAAAGAAGATTCTCGATATTAGAAAGAAACTTGTGGCACAGAGGAAGGCTCTCCTGTCCGAGGCTGAAGAGGCCCTCAATGCCCTTCCTGGTCAGACTATATTCCCTGATCTTGGAGATCAGGCAAGTGCTGAGATCGATAGGAATTTTATGTTAAGACTGAGGGGCAGAGAACAGAAATTACTTAAAAAGATAGAGGCTGCTATCGAAAAGATTGACTCTGGTACCTTTGGTATCTGTGAGGTTTGCGGACAGGAGATAGATATAAAGCGACTTGAGGCGCGGCCTGTAACAACAATGTGTATCGAGTGTAAGACCGAACAGGAGGAAGAAGAAAAGCTCAGAGGAAAATAGATTTCAGGCCTGTATTTTATTAAAGCCATATCTTTCCCTCAGTATATCACCTATAAGATTGAAGCAAATGGCTGTAATTGAAATGGCAAGCCCTGGAAATATAACTGTCCATGGAGCTGACAAAATGAAGACCCTGCTCGAGCTGATCATCGAACCCCATGACGGCGTAGGGGGCTGAACACCCAGACCCAAAAAGCTCAGGGATGCCTCGGTGAGTATAAAACCACCAAGCTTTAGTCCTGCTATTACAAGCGATAAAGGTATGCACTGCGGCACAATGTGAGAGAAGATTATTCTCCAATCATTACAACCAATAGCTTTTGCTGCTTCTATATAGGGGAGTTCTTTGATCGAAAGTATATACCCTCTTATTAACCTTGCAAAGGACGCCCATCCGGTGGCAGAGATCGCTATCATTGATGTGTATATCCCAGGAGGCATTATTATGGAGATGCCAATAGCGAGCAAGAGGGCAGGAAAAGAGAGGACAAAGTCCGTTAAGGCCATCAAAGCTGTGTCCACCCAACCACCTGTATAGCCCGCCACAAGGCCTATAAAGAGACCAATGCTTATCGAGAATATTGCTGCAATAAGTGCGACGGATAAAGATATCCTTCCGCCATATAATACCCTAGACAATATGTCGCGGCCCTTGTTATCCGTGCCGAAGGGATGGTTAAGGCTTGGTGGCATCTTTATTGCTTCAAGATTTATTTCCTCAGGATCATGGGGTGATATCGAAGGTGCAATGATGGAAGATGCTATTATGATTGCAAGTGCAATGTAGAGAACCTTACTCACTTTTCCTGTATAACCTCACCCTTGGATCAAGATAGTGATAAATAATATCCACAAGGATATTTATCAGGACATAAATGATGGTGCCCAGGAGGATACATCCTATTACAACAGGATAGTCTCTCTTTATAATACCTTCCATGGCGAATCTACCGATGCCGTCCCATCCAAATATCGTCTCTGTAAGAACAGCGCCATTTAAGTAACTGCCGAAATCAAGTCCTATTATAGTTACAAGAGGGATCAGGCCATTTTTGAGGACATGGATGAATCTTACCCTTTTCTCAGAAATACCTTTTGCCCTGGCGGTCTTAACAAAGGGCATTTCCAGTATATCCATCAGTGTTGTCCGCGATATCCTTGTGAGGGTTGCAATGGCAGGCAATGAAAGGGTAATAGATGGCATTAGTAGAAATCTTATATCACCTGTTCCTGAAGGTGGAAGAATCCTGAGTTTAAGGCTTAACAGAAGCATTATCATTAAGCCTGACCAGAACACAGGAAGGCTCAGCCCTATGACCGAGACTGAGGCTATAAATCGGTCAATCTTTGATCCCCTTTTCAAGGCCGACAGAAAGCCAAAGAAAAGTCCTGTTGGTATGGCAATAAACATTGCACCTGTGGCAAGTAAAAGGGTGTTTGGAAATTTGTGGAGCAAATCATCCATTACCTTTCTGCTTGTATAATAAGACCGTCCAAGTTCTCCCTTTAGGATCATGGAAAGGTAACCTGTATACTGAATAATAAAATTTTGGTCGGTCTTTAATTCCTTTCTTATATTCTCAATTACTTCTGGTTTTGCTCTCTCCCCGACAAGGACGATAGCAGGGTCTCCTGGGAGAGCCTTGGTGAGGATAAAGGTGAAGAAGGTTGTTCCCATCAAAAGGGGTAATAGAAGAAGAAGTCTTTTAAGAAGATATGCCTTGATATACTCCTCCTTTCAAAGGATAATCCTAAACATTGCAGAAATGGGAGGCACGCCTCAAAACATTTTATCTGGTTATATTGTGCAATGTTTAAATAAATTCTAAATGAAAAAGGACCTTAATTTCTACTAACCAACATGAAAATTACTAATTGGCACTTCTCTTTTTTTCATCTGGCCTCCTTTTTTAGTTTTAATACCTAAAGGAAGAAGACTTCCATATATGTATATGTGACATTTTGAGATAGTAACCACACAGGGAAACGCGATGGCTTGACATAATGTTTCAAAATTTATTATATTTTGCTACCTTGTTTTTCCTTAAAGAGGAGGTTGTTCCCGAAATAGTAAGGTATTGGATAGTAAGTTTTACAGAAAGCCTTATTTTTGGAGGAAGAACCAGGAGATTTCTTGGCATTTTTATTGCTCCTGTATAACAGGAATATAAGGTTACGAAAGGGGGTGAGAAGGATGAGGTTAGTTATCGCTTTAGTTACAATCGCTATCGCAGTTGTGTTTATAGGCAGTGCAATGGCAGTTCCTCCAGGAAAGAATGTTGAGTTTGCTGGTGGTGATGCTGGTAAGGTAGTGTTTGATGGCAAGATTCATGCAGATAAGGGTCTTAAGTGTAATGACTGCCATACAAAGATATTCCAGATGAAAAAGGGCACTGCAAAGATGAAGATGGCTGATATCAATGCAGGCAAGTTCTGCGGTGAATGCCATAATGGTACAAAGGCCTTTAAGTCAAGCGATGCAGCAAACTGCGCAAAATGTCATAAGAAGTAGTTAAAAAAAGGGTTCGGGAAAATTTCCCGAACCCTTTTTTTGTTCGAGAATATTTTTAACCTACATAAGTTAACCAGGAATCATATTCTTTCCTCTTACCCCTAACAATTTCAAAAAAAATCGATTGAATCTTCTTTGTTACCTTACCAGGCTCTCCCATGCCTATGGGTCTACCATCAACCTCTCTTATTGGCGTGATCTCTGCGGCAGTACCTGTGAAAAAGGCTTCATCAGAGACATAAAGTTCATCTCTCGTAAATCTCTCTTCCACGACCTTGAGACCTTCATTTCTTGCTATCTCCATAACGCTTTCCCTTGTTATGCCCTCAAGGATAGATGTGAGAGGCGTTGTCTTAAGAACACCTTTTCTTAGGATAAAGATGTTTTCACCACTTCCTTCAGATACATAACCTTCTGTATCAAGCAAAAGGGCTTCATCATAGCCACAGGATATGGCCTCTCTTTTAGCAAGCTGGGATGTTACATAATAACCACAAACCTTTCCCCTTGCCATGTTTGAATTTACATGGCTCCTTATAAAGGAGGAAACCTTAATCCTGATTCCCTTTGTAATGCCTTCCTCTCCCAGATAAGTTCCCCACGGCCACACTGCGATTGCAACCCTTATCGGATTATCTTTTGAAAGCAATCCCATGGCCCCATAACCTATATAAACAAGGGGTCTTATATAACATTCTTTTATATTGTTGATGGCTACTGTCTTGATTATCGCATTCTCTATTTCCTTTGCAGTATATGGTATCCTCATCATGAAGATATGGGCAGATTTGAAGAGTCTTTCTACATGCTCCCTAAGCCTGAATATAGCAGGACCTTTGGCTGTCTCATAACATCGTATGCCTTCAAAGACTCCGAGGCCATAATGAAGGGTATGAGTAAGGATGTGGACATTAGCCTTATCCCAATCAACAAACTCTCCATCCATCCAAATCTTTTCTGTCTTTTGAATCATGACTTATTTTATAGCATAGGTGGGGATCATAATGTCAACATTTATTATTGTCCGCGATTTACCGTTAGAACTACATTAAAGGAACGATGGGCAGCCTCCAAAGTCTGTACGCAAGCGACAGAATTTACCCAAACATTGCAAAAATTAGCCTATCATTTGGGCTGGCATGGTGAAAAAACTTTTATCTGCGATACCTATAGCAACATTCAATAAACATAAGTGGTTCTTATTAAACGGCACCATAGGTGTGGTCTTGATTAAGCAATCGCATTTAATATCAAATCGCATTATAAAAGTTTTTGAGGCATGCCAGCCTCCAAATTTATGCAACTGGTGGGTTTATTTGAAGACATAAGCAGTTTGCTCACCCAATGGTTGATTGGCGTATAAAGTAAGGTTATATTGAAAACTCTTGATTAAGGTGTCGCCAGGTTCCCAAAAGTCAAAGACTTTTTGGGATGGTGTAGCCTTTTCAGTCTGCCCATCGTTCCTATCGGCGATCCTCGGATTATAGTATAATAACTTTATGAGTCGACTAAGCCTGGTTCCACTAATGATATTAATGATTGCCTTTTCTTTTGGTCATGGTCTGAAGGATGATAGGGAGGCTCATATCGAAAACCTTAAACAACTCACTTTTGGTGGAGAGAATGCAGAGGCCTATTTTTCTTATGATGGTAAAAGGCTCATTTTCCAGTCAACGAGGGATGGAAGGCGATGTGACCAGATCTATACGATGGATATTGATGGCAGCAATATAAAAATGGTCAGTACAGGGAAGGGTATAACTACCTGCGCCTACTTTCTTCAGAAGGCAGGTAATAGGATCATCTATTCCTCAACCCATCATGTCATGGATGATTGTCCACCGAGGCCTGATTACAGCCAGGGCTATGTATGGCCTTTACATCCCTATGACATTTTTATTGCTGATGAGGATGGCTCGAATCTGGGGCAACTCACAGACAACCCTTATTATGATGCAGAGGCGACGGTCTCGCCTGATGGGAGTAAGATAATATTCACATCTTTGAGAAATGGAGACCTCGATCTATATGTAATGGATACGGATGGGAGAAACCTCAGGAGATTGACCCATGAAAAGGGATATGATGGAGGGGCCTTCTTTAGTCCTGATGGAAGGAAGATAGTCTATCGGGCCTATCATCCAAAAAAAGAGGAAGAGATAAAGGAGTATGAAGCTTTGTTAAAGAAGAACCTTGTCAGGCCCTCGAAGATGGAGATATTCATAATGGATGCCGATGGCTCTAACAAGAGGCAGATCACGAGCAATGGCGCTGCAAACTTTGCACCCTTTTTCCATCCTGATGGCAAGAGGATAATCTTTTCATCAAATATGCATGACCCTGGTAGACGGAACTTTGAGCTCTATATGATTAACGTAGATGGCACAGGTCTTGAGAGGATAACATATAGCCCTCCCTTTAATAGCTTCCCCATGTTCAGTCATGACGGCAAAAAACTCGTCTTTGCCTCAAACAGGGGCGGGAAGGTGAGGGGTGAGACGAACATATTTATTGCCGACTGGAAGGATTGATATGAGGTTTCTCTCTTTCGTATGCTTATTCTTTCTAATCTCAATAAATAATGTAAGCGGTGAGGTAATGTCCCATTTCCTCGATCTGGAGATCGACCCATCAAGACATTTTATCAATGCTAAGGATACCATTCACTTAAATAATGAAACGGGTAGTGTGAGTTTTCATCTTAATAAGGATTTAAAGATTCTATCTATTTTTTCTAAAATCAAACCTCTCGAATACACAACTTCTGTGACAAATGATTCTCAGGAGGTGGTTGTCAAAACAGGGGGAGCAAAGTATATAACCATTCATTACGAGGGTGCTATATTCGATGAGATAAGAAAGGCAGAGACTATTACCTTTGTTAAGGGTGACAGGACAAAGGGGATAATCTCAGAAAAGGGTGTCTTTCTATCGCCTGAGTCAGGCTGGTACCCTGATAATGGCGGGTTAAGCATCTATAATTTAAAGGTAAAGATCAAGGGAGGACTGAAGACTGTTACGCAGGGAGAGTTGATTGAGAGGCGGTACGATGGTGATATTGAATATTCGGAGTGGAAGGGTTCTGTTCCTGTTGATGGTCTCTATCTTATAGCATCGAGGTTTGTTATAGATACAGTCGATGTGGGAGGTATAAGATACTCCACATATCTCACAGAGGAGAATGCCCATCTCTCAAAGGTCTTTATTGAAGGGTCAAAGAGATATATTGAATTCTATTCAAGGATAATAGGTGATTATCCATTCAGAGACTGGACGGTTGTAGAGAACTTCTTCTCTTCAGGTTATGGGATGCCTGGCTTCACCCTTCTCGACCCTCTTGTGATAAGACAGGGTGAGAGGATACTGAGACCTGGATACATAGACCACGAGATTGTCCATTCCTGGTTTGGAAACTATGTATACCCTGATTATAGCAAAGGAAACTGGGTTGAGGCGATAACAACATACCTAACGAATTACTATTATAAAGAGGTCTTTTCAGGGGAGGATGAGGCAAGGAGATACAGGATTAGCACCATTGAGAGGTATTCGATAAGGGTTAATCCTGAGAAGGATTATCCTCTAAGGAGGTTTGTCACAAAGGAAGAGGACTTTGAAAATGATATTGGCTATGGAAAGGGTTCTATGGTCTTTCATGCCCTGAGAAGACTTGTTGGCGATAGGATTTTCTTTGACTCGATAAAGACTGTAGTTGAAAGATTCGGCGGTAAGAGGGCATCCTGGGATGACTTAAGAGGTATCTTTGAGGAAAAGAGCGGAAAAGACCTTAAGATATTCTTTAATGAATGGCTCGAGAGGAAGGGTGGGCCAGAACTGAGACTCTTCGATGTGGCTATTGAGGCAGGTGATAAGGGTTACAGGATAAAGGGAAAGATAATCCAGGAGGCCGATATTTATGAACTTATGATCCCTGTTGTAGTTTTTACCAAAAAGGGGAAAAAGGAGATCATCATTAATCTTAAAGATAAAACAGGTAGTTTTGATATAGTCGTTGATGAGAGACCCGAGTCTGTAGAGATAGACCCTGATTATCACATCTTCAGGATTATACCTGATGATGATCTTAACCCATCCCTAAACCTGTTCCTATCGAGGAAGAAAAGATTTTATATCCTTACAGAGGACAGATTTAGGAATGCCTTTAAGGAACTTACAGGGAGGTTGATGATAACAGGCGGTGAGATAATCCCTCAAGAAAAAATGGATGGGTATAAATCAAAGGGATCTTTCTTTATCTTTGGTAAGCCCTCTCATCCCTTAACCACTCAGATATTTACGGTTGAAGATAACGGCTTTGTATTCAAGGGAAAGGAGTTTAAAGGGTCTGAATATTCGGTTCTCTTTTCAATCAGGAATCCTTACAATGAAAAAGAGGTCATCGTATTTTATTACGGCAATTCTCCCGAGGCCCTTGAAAAGGCGAGGTATTTACCCTATTACGGTACCGATACTTATGTGATATTCAGATCAGGTCAGCCCATTGAGAGGGGCTATCTCGGTGAAACAAAACTCAGAACAAGATATATCTTTGGAGATATAGATATAAGGAGGCTTCAGGAGCATATAAACTATCTTGCAAGTCCTGAGAGGAAGGGGAGATTACCCGGAACGGAAGAGGACCGGGCTGTGAGAAAGTATCTTCTGGCTAAACTCAGAGAATGCGGTTTCGATGCCCATGAACAGGAATTTATCATCTATGAGTCAGAGGTTGATAAAAGAAGGCTTAAAACAGGGGTCTCTTTCCCTGTCAGGACAGGGAATGTATATGGTATCAAGAAGGGTGATATGGATGAGTTTATTATCCTGTCTGCCCATCATGACCATCATGGTGTTGACAGAGAGGGTAATGTATACTGTGGTGCTGATGATAATGCCTCGGGGGTTGCGGTTCTGCTCGAGATTGCGAGAAACCTCTCTAATCATAGATTCAAAAAGGGTCTCATAATCCTGTTCCCTGGTGCAGAGGAGTGGGGGCTTAAGGGTTCGAGATACTTTGTGAAGAATCCACCTGTGAGGATTGATAAGATTTCATCGCTCATCAATGTAGACTCAATAGGGAGGGGCGATAGAACAGTCTATTTTATCGGCTCATCTTTTTATCCCGAACTTGGCTTTAAGATTAAGAAGTATCTCGATGATAACCTGAAGGAGGGAAGGGACATAGACAGACATGCCTTTAAGGAGGGCAGTGATCATTATTCCTTTCATGAGGCAGGTATCCCTTGTATAGACATCTTCTCTTCTGATTACAGGATGCTGGACAGACCGGGAGATGAGCCATCAAAGATCGATTACGAGAAGATGATTGCGATAGGAATGTCCCTCTACAAAGGAATCGTAGAGATGCTTTCTCTTTTATGATCCAATACTTGAAGAAGGTCAGGGGTAAATTCTATACTTTAATCCAAAGGTTGCAAAAATTAGCCTTTTATTGGGGGCTGGCATGGTGAAAAAAACTTTTATCTGCGATACCTATAACAACATTCAATAAGCATAAGTGGTTCTTATTAAACGGCACCACAGGTGTAGTCTTGATTAAGCTATCACATTTAATATCAAATCGCATTATAAAAGTTTTTGAGGCATGCCAGCATCCAAATTTATGCAACTGGTGGGTTTAATCCATGGATAACAATCACCCACTGGTACAGGCCTTGAAAAACCTGACTCATGATCTGAGGTTATTTATAGAATTATCCTTACAGGAAGAAGATGCAGAATGGGAAGAGTGGTTACGATTAATATTAAAAGAGTCCGAGGTTAAATGCTGGGAAAGAAAGAACTGTTCCAGAGAGGATTGTCCTGCCTTTAATAATATTACTGTCAGATGCTGGCTTATAGCCGGCACCATGTGCGGGGGAAAGCCTCAAGGTGAGTTCGCCATAAAATACAAAAATTGTACCCAATGTGATGTATATCAAGCAGCGGTTTTCAGAGACCCAGTTACAGAGATATACGAACACATAATTACCTTAGTACATAGTTTAAAGAACACACAGGATAAACTTAAGACAATGGCCATCCGTGATCCACTGACAGGTGTATATAACAGGAACTTTTTCAATGAGATAATAGCCAACGAGATCGAGAGATCAAGACGGTATGGCGATAGGTTTTCGATCATCATGATAGATATTGATAACTTTAAGCAGATAAATGACCATCATGGTCATTTAATCGGTGATTGGATACTAAGAGAATTCGCTTTATTATTGAACAGGGCTATCAGGTCTTCTGACCTTTTAGTACGTTTTGGTGGAGATGAATTCCTGGTTGTTACCCACGATACAGATTTTAAGGAATGCGATGCCCTGATCTTGAGGATTAACGGTTTTGTGTCAGATTGGAATGAAAGACATCACGATTTTGAATATAAATTGTCTACAAGTATCGGATGTTCTGTATACGAGAAAGGGAGAGATTTGATAGAAATATTAAAAGAGGCAGATTCACGAATGTACCAGAATAAATTGAATAAAAGAGGTTTAGATAAAGCTTGAATCTTATAGATAAATACATCGATGAGCTTGCCCTTCTCTGTGGGATAGTTCCTAAGTATTACGATATACGTGGGAACTTATATACAATACCTCTCGATACAAAAAAGGCGATACTCTCCTCGTTGGGGATAGATACTGATTCGCCTGATGCCCTGCGAGAAGAAATAAGAGAGAGAAGTCTCAGACCCTGGTTGAATATAATCGAACCTGTGTATGTATTATCAATAAATGAAAAACCTCTGAGAATCCCTTTATATCTTCCCCTCGAAAATGGTTATGAAGATAAGGTATCGGTGGATTTCTCTATAGCTGATGAGGCAGGTAATAAAAGAGATATTAGGGTACACTTCAATAACATCGTCGATGAAAGGATAGTTGATGGCAGAAGATATGTAAAGGTAGAATTCGTGGATAGTTATAATTATACCCTTGGTTACTACGAAGTTGATTTGATTTTAAACCACTATGATGACGCTATTGACGGTTTGAAGAAAAAATCAAGATTGATCCTGACACCAGACACCGCCTATCTACCCGATAGTCTTAAGAGGTCCCTCGGACTTTCAGTAAATCTTTACAGTATTCGCTCTAAAAAAAACTGGGGTATTGGAGATTTTGGTGACCTTGAAGGATTGATAAATTGGTTTGCTTTATCAGGAGGTCATCTTGTTGGAATAAATCCATTGCATGCTATTTCGAATACAATCCCCTACGGTATAAGTCCTTATTCACCTTTAAGCAGACTCTATAAGAACTTTATTTATCTCGATATGGATAAGATTGGATGTGGGTGCATACCCGAAACCGATTATAGAGATCGTATCGATAGGCTCAGGAAACAACCATTGATAGATTATGAATCAGTGGCATCCATTAAATTGGAGGTCCTTGAGAAGGCCTTCAAGAGTTTTATGAAGGATCATTATGGTAAGGATACCCAATTTGGTAGGGATTTTGCGAGGTTTATTAATGATGAGGGCATGGGGCTCGAACTCTTTGCAACATACATGGCCATCTCGGAGAGGTATAAATCCTTTGACTGGCAATCCTGGCCAGAAGAATATCAGAGTCCTGACTCTAAGGCAGTAAAGCTGTTTGTTAGTAAGAAAAAGGAAAAGATTCTCTTCTATCAATACATCCAGTGGCTTATTGATTTACAGCACAGCCATGTTTGCGAAATTGCAAAGAAGGCAGGGATGCCAGTTGGCCTTTATCATGACCTCGCCATTGGCGCAATAAGGGGTAGTAGCGATGTATGGTGCAATAAGTCTCTCTATGCCCTCGATGTGGATGTTGGTGCGCCACCTGATGAATTCAGTCCTGATGGACAAAACTGGGGTTTCCCGCCTTTGATACCTGAGAGACTAAGGGAGAACGGCTACGAGTTTTATATACAGACGCTAAGGAAGAATATGAGATATGCTGGAGCGTTAAGGATTGACCATGCCCTCGGCATCTTCAGGCTTTTCTGGATTCCTTCAGGAAAGAGCCCCAAAGATGGTACATATGTGAGCTATCCCTATGAAGACCTCCTGAGAATCATAGCCCTCGAGAGCGTGCGAAACAGCACTGTTGTTATCGCCGAAGACCTCGGAACGATTGGCGAAAACGTAAGGGAAAATCTAAGTAGATTTAAGATGCTATCTTACAGGCTTTTTTATTTTGAGAGGAATTATCCTGAGCTGTCCTTTCTTACTCCTTCCAATTATCCTGAACTTGCTCTTACTTCTATGACGACCCATGACCTTCCAACTATTTATGGTTACTGGTTAGGAAGGGATATTGAAGAGAGGAGGAGGCTCGGTAAATACCCTGATGATGAGACCTGGTTGAGACAGTTGAATGAAAGAAAAAGGGACAGGATACTAATAATCGATGCCCTCAAGAGAGAGGGGCTTTTATCTCATGATTTTCAGATACCTGCACAGATGACAGAAGAGCTATGTCTTGCTATCTATCGATATCTTATGAAGACCCCTTCGAGGATAGTTCTCATCAGTTTTGATGATATGATTGGAAGGATTGACCAGCAAAATATGCCAGGTGTAATAGAAGGCTATCCGAACTGGAGACAGAAGACAGATATTGATTTGGAGGATATAATCAGAAGGGATTCAAGATTTGTTAAATTTATTCATAGCCTTTTCAACCCCCTCATTGATGATAAACAGGACAGCATCAGCGGCTCTACTAATAGCATCCCTGATTAATGGTATCTCTTCTCTCTTAAATTTCCTGAGGACATATTCTTCTACAGGAAGTTCTCTATCCCTTCCAATGCCTATCTTCACCCTGATGAATTCCGTGTTTCCCAGTGAGGATATTATCGATTCTACCCCTTTATGACCGCCTGAAGAACCCCTCTTCCTGATCCTGAGCTTACCTGTTTCCATGTCTAAATCGTCATGGATTACGATGAGGTCTTCAGGTGTTAAATTAAATCGCCTAATGGCCTTTTTTACTGCGGTTCCGCTGAGGTTCATGTAAGTCAGGGGTTCTATTAGTATAATATCCCTATCCCTTATAGAACCCTTTGATATTCGGAAGTCTTTCTCTGTCTTAAATTCGAGACCTGTTCTTTGCGCTATTTCCTCTACAACGAGAAATCCTATATTATGCCTTGTCCTCTCGTATCTTTTTCCAGGGTTACCGAGACCTGCAATAAGCCACAATTAGGCCTTCTCTCCTGTTTCTTCTTCCTTCTTACCCTTCTTTATAACCTCTGGTTCAGCCACCTCAGGGGCGACAGGGACTGCCTCTTCTTCAACTACAGCAGTAACGGTAGCAATCACCTCGTCGGGGTCGGTCAGCACTTTTATACCTTCACCGAGAACAAGATCACTGACATGTACTGACTTTCCGATTTCGAGGCCTGATACATCGACGGTTATATGTCCTGGGATCTTATCAGGAAGGCACTCTATCTCTATCTCCCTTACGCCATGCTGAAGGATTCCGCCATCCCTCTTTACACCTACAGGCTCTCCTGTCGTTGATACCGCAACAGTGACCCTCACCTTTTCTGTAAGAAGCACCTCGAAAAAGTCAGAGTGGAGTAGTTCTCCCTTAATAGGGTCAACCTGATAATCTTTAAGGAGTGCCAGCCTCTTCTCACCGTCAGGGAATTCGAGATTAACCATAACCTGTTCCCCTGCCGTTGATGAAATAAAACTCGCCAACTCTTTTCTGTTCATCTTTATAGGTAAAGAATGACCTGCCCTGTAAAGTACAGAGGGTATCGTTCCTTCTCTCCTCAGAGACCTTGCGATTCCCTTACCAGCTTTATCCCTTTTTTCAGCCTTAAGCGTTATCTTTTCCATATCTCCTCCTCTATACAAAAAGTGAACTTATCGAAGATTCCTCGTGTATTCTTTTTATAGCCTCTGCCAGAAGTGGTGCTATGCTAAGAACGACGAGCTTACTGCATCTTTCTTTCTTGCTGTCCATTGGTATTGTATTTGTTACTATCACCTCTTCTATTACTGATTCATTGATACGGTCTATTGCGGGCCCGGATAATACTGCATGGGTTGATGCGGCAAAGACCCTTCTTGCACCGTGTTCTCTTAAGGCAGAAGCAGCCTGAGTTGTTGTTCCTGCTGTGTCAATCATGTCATCAAGTATAATTACATCTCTATCCTTTACATCTCCGATTACATTCATGACACGGGAGACATTTGCCATCTCACGTCTCTTATCGATTATGGCCAGGGAGCATTGAAGTTTTCTTGCAAAGGACCTTGCCCTTTCGACACCACCTGCGTCAGGAGAGACTATAACCAAGTCCTTAAAATCCTTTTTCCTGACATAGTCAAGCAATACAGGTGATGCATAAAGGTGGTCAACAGGTATGTTAAAAAAGCCCTGAA
>JBKBUB010000120.1:0-5083 GCA_046290925.1 Thermodesulfovibrionales bacterium
AGGGCGTGCCTCTCCTCCTTGCGTTCTGTCTGGGATGGGTGCGGGGCTCAAATAAATGGGTGATGGATAAATGGGCTTTAGGCGATAGTGCGATAGTGCAACCGTCTACAAGGAATATTCTATCTATTTCCACTTACGAAGTGGCAATGACACTTACGAAGTGGATGTTCGAACGCCTTCAGCCTATAGCCTAATCTCTTCAGCCTTCAGCCTATAGCCTAATCTCTTCAATTTTCTCTTAAATAAGTTAAAATAAAAGATGCAAACCCTATAGAATAAAAATTTTGACGTCTCCATACGACACTTTGTCAAACTATTTATTAACCCAAACAAATTTTTAGGTTAAGAGGAGTTCAATGAAAAGAGAAGATATAAGAAACATTGCAATTATTGCCCATGTTGACCATGGAAAGACAACACTTGTTGATGGAATGCTGAAACAGGCAGGGATATTTAGGTCTAACCAGCAGGTTAGAGAAAGGATCATGGACAACATAGACCTTGAGAGGGAAAAGGGGATAACCATAATGGCGAAGAATACGGCCGTGGAATATAGAGGAGTAAAAATAAATATAGTTGACACACCAGGCCATGCTGATTTTGGTGGAGAGGTTGAAAGGACATTAAAGATGGTTGACGGTGTGCTTTTGCTTGTTGATGCCTCGGAAGGCCCGCTTCCTCAGACGAGGTTTGTTCTTAAAAAGGCGCTGGAATTAAGATTACCACCAATCCTTGTGATTAACAAGATAGACAGGTCAGATGCCCGCATTCAGGCAGTGTTAAACGAGGTTTATGACCTTTTTATAGACCTTGATGCGACGGAGGAACAACTGGACTTCCCTGTTGTTTATACGAATGCAAAGAGAGGTGTTGCCATGCTCGATTTAAAGGATGATTCCGATGACCTTAGACCTTTATTTGACCTGATAATCAAGACAATCCCAGCACCTGAAGGCAACAGAGATGGAGTCTTACAAATCCTTGTCACAAATATAGATTACAATGATTATGTAGGAAGGCTTGCCATCGGCAGGGTATTTTCAGGGACCGTGAAGATTGGAGATACCGTAGCCGTGGTAAATGATAAGGGAGATAGGGTAAAAACAAAGATAACCTCGATTTATGAATTTCAGGGGCTTGAAAGGATAGAAACCAAGGAAGCAACCATTGGAGATATTATTGCCCTTGCGGGCATTGAAGGCATAAATATAGGAGATACAATAACTGATTCAGAAAAACCCCGACCTTTACCAAGGATAAAGATAGATGAGCCTACAATCTCCATGGTCTTCTCTGTTAATACATCTCCCTTCGCTGGCAAGGAGGGCAGGTTTGTGACATCGAGAAATCTGAGGGAAAGACTCGAAAGGGAGTTGCTTTATAATGTCTCGATTAAGGTTGATTTTGATAATACCGATTCCTTTAAGGTAATGGGGAGAGGGGAGTTACAGATGGCCATTCTGATCGAGATGATGAGGAGAGAAGGATACGAACTTTCTGTATCTATGCCAGAGACGATCACAAAGGATATCAATGGTGTGTTACATGAACCTATGGAGTTACTTGTTATAGATGTGCCTGAGGAGTTTGTTGGTGTTGTGACCCAACAGGTTGGTATTAGAAAGGGAAGGATGCAGAAGATGCAGAATAATGGTCATGGAAGGGTAAGGCTCGAATACAGGATTCCCTCGAGGGGTTTGATTGGATTTAGGTCCCAGTTTCTTACAGATACAAAGGGGACGGGACTATTGAATCATCTCTTTGACGGATATGAGCCATGGCACGGACCTATGTCAAAGAGGCAAACAGGCGCACTTGTTGCAGACAGACCTGGTAGATCCACAACTTATGCACTCTTTCATCTGCAGCCCAGGGGTACACTCTTTATAAAGGAGAATACACCTGTTTATGAGGGAATGATTATCGGTGAGAATTCGAGAGACAATGACCTTGATGTGAATGTAACAAAGGAAAAGAAATTAACAAACATGCGTGCAGCAAGTGCTGATGATACTATCCAGTTGATCCCGCCGAGGATATTGAATCTTGAACAGGCAATAGAATTCATCAGGGAGGATGAACTCGTTGAGGTAACTCCCCAATCAATAAGACTCAGAAAAAAGATATTAGAGGCAAATAAGAGGCCAAAGATTAATAAAGAGTGACATGCTAAAATAGCACCTCAGGAGGTGGCATGAGGAGCCGTATCAAGGAGTGTGGACATCTATTATTTTATTCAGCAGTAATAATCTTTCTTTTCTTCACTCCCTCTTTCTCTCTGACCATCAATGAGGCGATAGGGATGGCAAAGAGGAACCTGCCCTATTACAAGGCAGCAGAGCTAAAGATAATGGAAACAGAGTCGCTTTATAATGCTACCCTTTCTCCATATCTTCCCTCCCTTGATGTATCTACATTACAGAGCCGTCATTACTCCTCATCCTTTGATTATGACATGAGGAATTATGAGGTTAAACTCAGTTATACCATTTTTGATGGAGGCATCAGGAAAAACGAAAGAGAGATAGCATCCCTGAATCTCGACATCGATAAGGAAGAATTAAGAAAGAGCCTTCTCGATCTTGAATATCAGGTCAAGACAGCTTTTTATTCAACCATGGCTGCAAAGGAGATACTCGAACTGAGGAGGGTTCAGTTAAAGGATGCGGAGAAAGACCATGAAGTTGCGGAGGGGAGATATAAGTTTGGCGTTGCAAGGCTGTCAGATGTGCTCCAGGCCTCTGTACGGCTACAACAGGCAAGGTTTAACCTCACTCAGGCAGAGGGTGATCTTAAAAAGACCCTTAGTGAGTTAAATTCTTTGTTGGGAAGAGACCTCGAGGCTCCTTATGATCTACAGGGTTATTTGATTGGAGAGTTAGATCTCCCTGATAGAGCGTTGCTTATTGAGTTAGGCCTGAAAGGTCCAGAGGTTATTCAGGCTGAAAGATCACTCAAGATTACCGAGAGGAACAGATCAAAGGGTCTCAGCCCCTTTTATCCTGTTATCTCACTTAGTGCCTCGTATATAAAGACAGAGGCAGGGATATTCCAATTTTCCTATCCAGAGGAAAGGAGGCTTGCCCTCAATGCAACATGGAATATCTTTGAACTTGGGAAATTCTTCAGACTCAAGGCCCTTGGAAAGGAAGAGGAGGTCGCAGCTGAAAGACTTAGAGAGATAAAGAGACAGACTATTCTTAATATATACAAGGCCTTGGAAGACCTTCTTACTTCAATGAGCAAGGTTAAGGTTGCCGAGGAGCAACTCAAACAGGCCACATATAATTACGAGCAGGCCTTTGGTGAATATAAGGTAGGTAAGGCCGATATACTGTCCCTTGTTCAGGCAGAAAGCCAGCTTGCAACAGCAAGGGAACAATTAATAAACACAAAGTTATCAGTGATCCTCTCAAAGGCGACTCTTGAAAAGATAGCAGCAATAAACTCAGAATAGTCCCTGTGGTTCCTTAATGCCGAGGTGCCTATAAGCCAGTTTTGTAGCCAATCTTCCCCTCGGGGTCCTTTCTATCAGGCCCTCCTGAAGTAAGTAGGGTTCATAGACATCTTCTATGGTGTCTCTTTCCTCCCTTAATGCTGCTGATATAGTCTCTATTCCCACAGGACCGCCGCTGAATTTTTCTATGATAGTTGATAAAAGCCTTCTGTCCATCTCATCAAGTCCCTTCTCATCTATATCAAGGGCATCGAGTGAATATCTCGTAATATTGATATCTATAACACCATTTCCTTTTACCTGAGCAAAATCCCTTATCCTTCTGAGAAGTCTGTTTGCTATCCTTGGTGTTCCCCTTGATCTCCTTGCTATCTCCAGGGCAGCATCCTCATTTATATCAACATTCAGTATCCTTGCCGTCCTGAGTATTATTCTCTTTAGTTCTTCGGGGTCGTAGAATTCGAGCCTGCTTATGACACCGAATCTGTCCCTCAGGGGTGATGTGAGAAGGCCTGTTCTGGTTGTTGCACCTATCAGGGTGAATTTAGGAAGATTTAGCTTTAATGTCCTTGCATTAGGCCCCTGACCTATTATTATGTCCAATTGATAATCCTCCATTGCTGGATAAAGTACCTCTTCAACTATCCTCGGAAGTCTGTGAACCTCGTCAATAAAGAGTATATCCATATCAGAGAGATTTGTGAGGATTGCGGCCAGATCGCCAGGCCTTTCGAGGACAGGCCCTGATGTCGTTCTTATATTGACAGATAATTCATTGGCAATTATGTTTGCGAGGGTTGTCTTTCCAAGACCAGGAGGGCCACAGAAGAGGACATGATCTAAGGGTTCATGCCTTTGAAGTGCCGCCTTAATAAAGACAATGAGGTTTTCCTTAATCCTTTCCTGACCGACAAAGTCAGAGAATGTCCTTGGCCTGATGGTCACCTCAAAATTGAGGTCCTCCTCTTTTTTTACAGGAGTTATATCGCTATCTTCAATCCTTTTCAAACCTTCCTCCTGTGAGGTATTTGAGTGACTCCTTCAGCAAATCCTCAACCTTGGTATGTCCGCTTTTATATGCCCTTTCAAGAGCATCCAGTGCCTCAGATTTTTTATAACCCAAATTTATAAGTGCCGATAGGGTATCATCAAAGACCCTGTCTTTCACCTCTTTCGTTACGAGTTTCTCTCTCAACTCGAGTATAAGCCTATGGGCAGTCTTCTTGCCGAGGCCAGGTACCCTGCAGAGAAGTGCTACGTCCTCATTATCTATAGCCCTCATAAAGTCCTTTACTGTAAATCCCGAAAGTATGTTTAGTGCCATTTTTGGTCCTATACCTGTGATGCCTAATAGGGTTGTAAATACCTTTTTATCCTCTTCTGACGGAAAGCCATAAAGTTGTAGAGCGTCCTCCCTGACATGGGTATAAATATGAAGAAAAACCTCACTGCCTTCCTCAGGAAGTATCGAGAGGAGGTTAATTGGTACCATGACCTGATAGCCAACCCCACCTGTCTCGATTATTATATTGTCAGGTTTTTTTGAGATAAGCCTTCCTCTAAGTGAACCGATCATGACCCTACATTTAACCGTTCGTAGAATCTCATGGTATTTAGGTGGCATAG